>JBKPAZ010000179.1:0-17067 GCA_046726655.1 Chloroflexota bacterium | reverse complement strand
CCAGCAATCCAGCCCTCGGTGTGGCTTTCGAGGGTGGCAATGGCATCGGGAGGCAGGTCCAGCCCCATCACGGCCTGCAGAAACGCACTCGATTCGGCGGCTCCAAAGCGTAAGTCGGCGGCGCGCAATTCGGTGAGATGCCCACCTGCCCGCAGCCGTGTCAGTGGCAGTGGCGGGTCAGCGCGGGTGGTCAGGTTGAGGTGCATTTGGGGTGGTAGGTGCTCAAGCAGAAAGGCCATCCCACGATGAATGGGCTCAGCAGTGATGACATGGTAGTCATCCAGCACGAGGGCGAAATCGCCCGCATCACGGCTTGTCAGGTCATTTGTCATCACAGCCAGCACGGCCTCCGGCGCCGGGGGCTGCGGCGTGTGCAGCATAGCCAGCGCGATCGTCCCCACCTATGCATCAAGGGTCTGCAAAGCGGCAATCAGATAGGAGAGAAAGCGCGTGGGGTCATTGTCCTCCGCTTCTAACGAGAGCCAGGCGACAGGCATGCGGCTCTCCATGAGCCATTGGGCAAGTAAGGTAGTTTTGCCGAACCCAGCGGGTGCAGAAACGAGTGTGAGCGCACGTTCCGCCCCTTGCTGGAGTCGCTCAATGAGGTGAGCACGATGGACTAGTTGCGCGCGCGGGCGTGGCACGTGGAGCTTGGTCGCCAGCAGAGGATGGAGCGGATCACGCCGGGCAAGTATGGGATGTTGGGTGGTATCCACCTCACTGTTCGTACCTCCTGCTAGAGAAACGCGAGGAGGAATCAAGACCACGCTCGGAGTACAGAGCAGCTCTGCAATGTGCTCAAGCCGTGCCAGGCTAAGGTTAGCGGTCTTGCCCAGATACTTTTTAGTGAGCTGCTCGCCCGTTGCGAGGTAGGCAGACCAGTAGCGGTCACCGCGCTGTTTGGCTTCCTTGTGTGCCGTAAAGTGGCCGCTTTTGCCCATGAAGGCAAAGGAGGAGACCTGCTCCAGCCAGGCAAACCAGGCAGGACCCTCAGGGACGATCGTGAGCACCTCGCAGTCACGAGTCTGGTAGAGTTCGTAGGCCATTGTCGCGGGCGACCAGGCCAGCGTATACATGGGGACTTTCGGCATCAGATCCCCCTCGTGTGCTCATCCACGGCATGAGCACTCAACAGGTTCTTACTCAACAGTTCTTCGTTGGTCCTAGTATATCTGTTGGGTAAGAACACTACAAGCGCAGCATCCACCCACCTCTCATCGGCCAAGTGTATAAACCGATGACCAGGATGATCAGCAGAATGATGAGCAAAATGATCACCTATGCCATTCTCTTCTCCCTTCCCCTTCAGGCTTACTTCCTTCACCTCTGTAGAGCAAAAAGTTGAACCGATATGATACGCTGGAAACCAGATCACGTGTTTTCAGAAAGGAGCTCATGTATGACCATCGCTGCAGCCTTTACCCACTTTCCGTCCCTCAGCACGAACCGCTTGTTCCTTCGGCATATCCAGCCTGAGGATGCAAAGGACCTCTTTGCGACGTTGTCTGATGAGGAAGCCATGCAGTTCTATGGACATGAGCCTCATCGGTCTATAGACGATACAAATGCATTGATTGAACAGATCCAGGCACGCTATGCCCGGCGCGAGGCCATTCGCTGGGGCATCACGTTCAAGGGTGAAGACCGAGTGCTCGGGTCGTGCGGTTTCCACCACTTCGATGCGGGCTTTCATTGCGCCGAAACGGGCTATGAACTGCATCGCGCTTTTTGGGGACAGGGCGTGATGACGGAAGCGATGTCTGCCATCCTGACCTATGGGTTTGACTTTCTCGGGTTGCATCGCGTGGAGGCGATCATCGATATGGCCAATGAGCGATCCAAAGGGCTGTTGCTCAAGCTTGGCTTTACCTATGAGGGAAACTTGCGCCAGCGCTACTCCTTCCGCGACCATTTCGAGGACGAACACTACTTTGGACTGCTCAGGGATGAGTGGCACGAGCCACTGTAAACTTTCCAGTGTGAGGGCAGATATGACCTGAAGCGAGCGAGCATGATACGGATCATGGTATGATCAGGTTTGGCTCAGAAATTTTCCGCCGCAGTCCACGTCTGTCAATCGGATTGAATGATCGTAGTTAGCACGGTGTCCATCAAGATGGGACCGCGTCTTCGCTTGCTTTGGGAGCAGATACATGAGCCGAATTGGGTCATGAGCGAAGAAAGATTCTTTAAGAAATGTCTCGTGTCCTGGCGACCTGTTCCTGCACGGCGGGTACCACCTCGGCAGCGAAACGCTCGATCTGGCGCAGGCGGTCGTCAGCAGGCCAGTAGATGAAGGTGTCCATGCCGATCTCGACGGCCAGGCGTGTGAGTTCGTCGACCCAATAGTCCACCGGACCCGCGAGGAGACCTTGCACGGGGCCGTGCTTGATGAAACCCATGACGTTGTAGATCCGGCGAATGTCTTGTGGCTGGCGACCGGCGGCCAGGGCTGCGTCAGTGATGCGCTGCTGCATCTCCGGCAGGCGTTCCGGCGGCGCGTACGAGCTGCTGGGCAGCCACCCATCGGCAAGGCGCCCCGTGAGCCCCAGCGAGCGATGGCCATAGGTGCCGAGCCAGAGCCCGATGGGGTGAGCCGGGCGCGGGCCCGGGTGTGCACCTTTGACGGTGTAGTGCTTACCCTCGAAGTGCAGGGGGCGGGTGCCGCTCCAGAAGGCGTGGATGATCTGCACCGCCTCTTCCAATGCCTCGATCGACTCGCCCCTGCTGCGTCCCGGCCCACCCATGGCCTCGATACCCTCACGGAAAGCGCCCGCGCCCAGGCCAAGCTCGACTCGTCCGCCGCTGAGCACATCCAGTGTCGCTGCGGCTTTGGCTAGCATGACAGGAGGACGCAGCGGCAGATTCGCTACATTGGGGAATAGATGCACCCGTTCCGTGGCCTGAAGTAGCATGGCGATCAGGGTCCAGGTGTCCAGAAACCCAGCATTGTAGGGATGGTCCTGAATACCAATATACTCCAGTCCTGCCTGCTCAATCGCATGGGTCAGCCGTAGTGGCCAGCTCGGATCGTTCGCGGTTGGATCAACGTTCGCACCGAAACGCACGTCGTGATGGTAATCGCCCATTTTAGCTCTACCTTATCTTTGAAGCATCTCTCTGGTGAATCATTTTTCTCGTGTCAGAGAACCAGTCTCTTTCCATTATATGCCATAAGTTGCTTCCCATGAAAAGAGCAAAAGAACTGCTGAACAAGACCTCACATGTAGTTCTTTCCGAGAATCGCATCGAACAACCAGCGTCTGTGCAAACCCCCTGCCTGTGACGCTTGACTGCGCTTTGGAATACCCTGCAACCAGATGGTTGCCAGCGTTCCTGTTTTTGAGGTAGGGGTTGGAGAAGAAGGGGTAACCACAGAAAACGTTGCAGTTATACCTTGTGGATCAGTCGCAACATTGATCAAACACAGCTCAATATTACCAGGCAAGGTATTTTGAGGAATCAATTGTGCCAATTTTTGATTTATCTTATCCTCAAACAAGGATACAAGACCCGTTACGGAAATATTAGAGAAATCGGCTTGCAGGATATGTACTTGTACCTGGCAATTAACCACTAACAACTGGGCGGTAAGTGTAAAAGGTTGTGTCATTGGCACGCCTAATAAAGTTACCTGGTAGTTTCCAGTAATGGTCATCTGCGTCCCATTAGTAAATTGAACCTGCACATTACTAAGGCTCCCATTCGCTGGCAAAGCTATCTGCTGGACGCTATTTTGCAGCAGAGGGGTTATGATAGATGCATCAGCATGCACGGTGACATTTGGCGATGAAACGGTAGGTGTAGCATCTGGGAGCGGAGACTTGTTACCGCCGACTGCCAGTTGAAATACCAACATCCCCACCACTCCCAGAACGATACCAATCAATAAAAAGGCCGGGTAAAGTACGATACTCCTGACACGCCGTCGACGAGTTGGGGGCTTAACGCCACCTGCAGCAGGTTGAGCCTCCACCGGCGGGCTGTTCGCTTGATCCAGTGAACTCATACTTATCTTGTCTGGGAAACTGGTTGCGCCTGTCAGGTCTTTGCTCATTACAGGTTCGTCCTCAATGATGCTTTTATCACCTGGAGTACTTTCATTTTCCGCCATACTCATCATCCTTACCCTTATACATTGCACCGCTGATGATGTAAAGTATAGCATATCAAACAGCGCATGAGCACAAGAACCCAGCAGTTTTGTATACAGGTAAGGAGCATATCATGATGGCCTTTATCGATGGTCGGCTGAGCCGTATGGCACAAGTTCTGGTTCGCTATTCTTTAAATGTGCAACCTGGCAACCTGGTCGCCATTCAGGGAGGTACTGAGGCAATGCCGCTCTTACGCGAGGTCTACCGCGAAACCCTGCGCGCGGGAGGGCATCCCGAACTCAACATTGACATGGAAGAAGCACGCGAAATCTACTTAAAAGAGGCCAATGAGGATCAACTGAACTTTGTTTCACCCGTCACGAAGCTCATCACCGAACGATATGATTGTCTGCTCTATGTCGATGCCGAAACAAACACACGACGCCTCTCGAGGGTTGACCCGCTACGTGCCGCAAAGCTACGCAAAGCCTATGATGCTGTCGATACGCTCTGGTCGCAACGAGCAGCACAAGGGCTGATGCGCTGGTGCTATACACAATATCCAACGAATGCCTACGCGCAAAATGCAAATATGTCTTTGGCAGACTATTGGGAATTTGTGTGCAATGCCTGTATGCTCAACGAATCAGATCCCGTGGCGCACTGGCATGCATTGGCTGCACAGCAAAAAATACTGATCTCATGGTTAAAAGGACGCAGAGAAGTACATATCCTGGGAGCAGATACCGACTTGAAACTTTCGATAGAAAGCCGCCCTTTTCTGGCATGCGATGGACATATCAACCTTCCCGATGGGGAGATCTACTGCGGTCCCATTGAAGGCAGCGCCCAGGGAACCATACGTTTTACACTACCTACTAGCTACGATGGACACGCCGTAGATGACATCCGACTGCGTTTTGAAGAGGGGCGAGTAGTCGAAGCGCACGCCGCTTCAAGTGAAGATTATTTGCTCAGCATGCTCGATATTGACGAGGGAGCGCGACGCATCGGCGAATTTGCCTTTGGTATGAATGATGGTATACGCGAAGCGACCCGCAACATACTCTACGACGAGAAAATTGGTGGCACAATCCACCTTGCTCTGGGTCGCAGCTACCCAGAGTCCGGCGGGCTTAACGTATCCGCACTGCACTGGGATATGATATGCGACCTGCGCCAGCAAGGTGAAGTGTGGGTTGATGATGAGCTGTTTTTGAAAAATGGCAAGTATGTACTGCTTTAGCTATTGAGTGAGAGCGTAAGTGCAGGCGATGGTATTTGATGATCGGCCGCAATAGGCAGCATAGCGGTACCAACAGCGAAGAACTCGATGACGTGCGAACCCCAGCCGTGGCTACGCTCAATAATCTGCGCGCCGACGATGCCTTGCGCACCCAGATTGGCAGCTTCCGCTTGCATGCGCTCCATAGCCAACTCGCGCGCATCATAGACAGCCTGGGTATAGTTGGCCATTTCGACGTTTTGGCCAGCCTGCCTCAACACCTGGCCTAGACCTTGGTGAGCGACATGATACACGCAGTTTCCCATTACCATGCCCACAGGTCTGTAACCGGCCCGCAGCAATGTCCAGAAATCCTGGCCGGAAAGATCCGAGGTGAACGGCCTGCCAAGAGCGTTGCGATATGGTTGGCCACTGCGCGAACGTATAGCAGTCCCAATAGCAACAAACTCAGCCATTGACTCGCCCCATTCGTAACGTGTAATCTCCAGTCGCACACCTACAATACCATCAGCGCCGAGTGCATTGGCCTCCTCTTCCATACGGGTCATGGCCAATCCGCGGGCATGATACATCGCCTGAGTCAGGACATTCACTTCCATGTTCTGTCTCCAACTCGAAAATTGAAACCCGATATGATAGATCGAACTTCCTACCACCAAGCCGACCGCGTCAAAACCTGCCTCGCGTACCAGCAAAAACTCATTCACGCTTAAATCACTGGTGAAAAGTCCCCGGTGTGTGGCATCACCGCGCATAATACTCAGCCGTTCGCGCGCATGTACTGGCAGATCGCTCCCCTGCGGGGGGATTTGGCTAGACATAAAGCTACTCCTTCTTTTCTCATATGAATACTCCGGCTTGTCCTTGTGCTGACTAACAGCAGATCAGGGAATTTACGCATGAGTTTTGAACGACAGCGTATTACAATAAAAACCGCTCAAGTGCAGCGCGAGCCTGTGCGCTTCGCCCTGCTAGCTGGGCCAACGCCTCCGAAAGTTCCTCAATCCACTGATCCACTGCTATCTGTTCAGTTTTGAGTACGATACCTCGCACCACATGTGCGCGCACTGCTACCAGTGGCCCTTGCCGCTCCCTGCCAATTCGATAGTGATATTCACCAAGAGACACCGCAATCTCTTTCACAGGACGCTCGCGTGAAAAGATACCACCTTGCCGCGTTACCCTGGTATAATCAGGTAGTGATCCCTCCAGCTTGACGGCCAGGGCATCTAGAAATGTCCTGATATCCGCTTTGTCGGCACGCAACGAGGCAGCGAACAGCTCCGTGCGCATTGGTTCACTGATTTCGTCACTCATGCTCCTCTCCCTACAAAATAACTCAAATAAACAACGGCTTGCTGATAATGAGATGCTGTGAACTGCTACAGCCTGCGCGTCCTATGATACCATAGTTATGGAAGCTACAACATAAGCATCTTTGCTTTTCGGTAGATCATGGCTATAAGAAATCGAATTACAACTTCCACCAGTTTTTATGCCACTTTCTTGCCATTTCCAGCGCATCTTGCGTTTCCTGTGTGAATATAGTCTCGCTGCGTTCAACTTCTGCAGTGCCAGCGTTCAGATCGACGACGCCCAGGTCAACGCCCAACAGAGGCTCTACAGCAGCAACGGTGCAGTATGGTACATAGGCTGAACTGTAGCCTCCCTCCTGCAACATCACCAGCCGTCCTTCACAGACCTCTTCCGCAAGCCCAAGCATTAGCTCAGACATTTTGCGGAATCCAGCCTGCGTGACCATCATCTGGGCAAGCGGGTCCATCCAATTTGCATCCTGGCCAGCCGAGATGATCACCAACTGCGGACGATACTGTAATCCAATCGGGACGACAAGTTGTTCGAATGCTGCGCGATATCCCCTATCTCCAGTACCAGCCGGGAGAGGAATATTGACGGTGCAGCCAGCGCCAGCGCCCAATCCCACCTGCTCCAATTCTCCAGAGAGTTTAGGATACCAGTTTTGTTGATGCAATGAGACAAATAGCACGCCAGGGTCAGTATAGAAGGCATCCTGAATGCCATTACCATGGTGTACATCCCAGTCCACAATCATGATGCGTTCAAGACCATAGACGTTACGCGCATAGTGAGCAGCAATTACAGCATTATTAAGGATGCAGAACCCCATCGCTCGATTGCTAAGAGCGTGGTGACCAGGGGGACGTAAGAGCGCATAGGCATTCCGCACTTCGCCGTCCATTACCGCATGCACTGCATTCATTGCTCCACCTACCGCAAATCGTGCTGCATCAAACGAGCCTCGACTTAAAGGGGTATCCATCTCTATTTCACCCCAGTCTCCTTTCGTTGGACCTCCCTCGACGTGCGCCCGCACTCCAGCGATATACTCGCGAGTGTGATACGCGGCGAGCTCGTCTTCGGCCGCGGCGCGCGCAGGGATGAATCGCATCCGCGCCGTTAAGCCCGAGCCATCGAGAAACTGTTTCACACGCTGGGTGATATACGCCGATGAGGGATGCGGTTCAGGCCCTAACTGAAACGAACCATGGCGCATTACAACGGTTGTTTGCATGCCGGTATCGTGACCCAGGTACCGTTCATCGAAGACAAGACCAGTATGGTTGGTTGGCATACATAGTATCCTTTCTGGAAAAGTGTTGAGATCTCCTCAGATATCAGGACTTATTGTTGATTATATGAGAAAAAAGCCGCAACAACTTATTGCATACATTGACTCGAGATGATACTATAATCCAACTATGGATCAAAACAACAGCAAAAATGCGATAGATGAGATGGACCAGCGCATTATCGAAGCGCTGCAGTTGGATGGTCGACGCCCTTTTACTAAGCTGGCTGCCGAACTCGGCATCTCGGAAGCAAGTGTGCGTCAACGGGTCGCCAATCTGATCAATACGCGAGTCATGCAGATAGTGGCAATCACGAACCCGGTGAAATTAGGCTTTTCACATGCCAGCATGATTGGAATCCGTGTTTCGGGTGATCGCCTCTTTGAAGTAGCAAACGAGATTTCGGCTTTCGAAGAAGTCATCTACCTCATTATCTGCGCGGGCAGCTTCGACCTGCTAGCAGAAGTGGTTTGTCGCGATAATGATCACCTTCTGAGTTTTTTGACCGAAAAGCTTTACAAAGTACAGGGCGTGCAACAAACAGAAACATTTATGTACCTGCGTGTCTGCAAGCAGAATAACTGGGCTTTCCTTTCCCAGGCTCGAGTATCTCCCGCGACCCCACAAATCCAGCCTCATTCAAAGAGTAAATAGACCTGCTCCTACCAGCATAGTACATGACAGTCTCACTGCATCTGGTGTATAATGCCTTCGAAGGCATGGAAACATTGCCAGATGTGACGCAGTTCATTTTCTAAGTCGCCCCGTTGCCGGTACAATGTTCGTGAGAACAATAAAGGAGACACCCTTGATGGTAATGGAAACGCTTCCGCCGGGTACAGTATTGCACGGGCGTTACCGTATTGAGCGTGCTCTGGGCAGCGGCGGCTTCGGACATGTGTATGTAGCGGTTGATCTCCAGACGAATCAGCAGTACGCGATTAAAGAATATCTGGTGGCAGGAGCCAGCGGAAAAGCACAGCTCGAGCATGAAGCGCGCGTCCTCAGTCAGTTGCACCATCCAAACTTGCCGGCTTTCCAGGATGCATTTGACGAGCGGGGACGCTACTATATAGTATTGGGTTATATAGAAGGCAGTGATTTAACCGACTTTATCCGTGTACTGCGCCAGCGCAATGAAGTAGTGCCGCTAGCACGTATCATGACCTGGATTATTTCGATCTGCGACGCTGTTACTTTCCTGCATAGTCAGAACCCACCTGTTATCCATCGCGACATCAAACCGGACAACATACGCATTACACCCGGTGGAACAGCGATATTAGTTGACCTGGGCAATGCAAAAGCTGCGGCTGATGGAGCGCGCACGCTATTTTTCATCCGACATCAAGGTACACCCGGCTATGCCCCTTTAGAGCAATATCCAGGGGGAAGCGGCACAGACACGCGTTCAGATGTCTATGCCCTGGGTGGAACGCTCTATTTCGCGCTCACGACTCATGAGCCTCCTAGCGTATCAACCCGCAATCAGTCAATACAACAGGGTCTACCAGACTCGCCATCGTTACAGGAGCAGCTCGCACATAACCCCCCAGAAACGAGCGCAGAGCATGGCGTTGCCCGGCAATTCCGGCTAGGTGTTACGAAGCCAGCGAAACCTGCTCCACGCCACTCCAGACACCTGGCACAGTTGGGTACACTCCCGCCCGAACTACTCGAGCGTCTCAATGCAATCATCAAGCAAGCGATGGCGATGAAGCCAAAGGATCGGTACCAATCCGTTGCAGATATGAGCAACGACCTCAAATTGGTGCTGGCTGCATTACCTTCATCAACACAACCACCCGCAACGGGATCTCCACGCCCTGTGGACCCCCACAGAACAGAACCCGATTTGCCGCTGCTCTTTGAGGCTATGCAAAATGCGCAAGCAACTACAGACCAGGCATCGCGAGATACATCCGGGGCACCAGCTCAGCCTTCAGCAGCAACTGTTCGTTGCCCCAAATGTAATGCTGAAGTACGTCGACAGGCTACATTTTGCCCTCAGTGTGGTAGTTCGCTAGCAAATGTACCTCAGAATACTACGGCAACAACTCCACCGTCAGCGTCAATAATACCTACTTTCACTACCCCCCACACAATCAATCCCTCACAGAGAAACAATAGAGCGATACCCGGTACACCGGCAGAACCTACACTGGTTGTCAAGCCAAAGTTACCGGTATCAATTCCTGATCCAGCAGGTAGCCCAAAGCAGGCGCCCACAGTATCACCAGCTTCACTGCCTCCAACCGCTGCGCAAAATCTGGTAAGCGTTCAATCAAAACCTTCTGAGCAGGACAGGAGTGTATCAGCTAAACCCTCGCAGGTTCCACCAAAACCGTTCATGCAGACCTCAGCTCCTGTACCCGTGCGCGGTCCGCAGTCCACACAAGCGCCACCTGGCGCGTCAATTACGAAACCCGCGAAGGGCATTGCTTCTAGCGAGACACGTAAAATACTTCTTTTCATGGCCGTTGTCTTGATTGTAGTTTTGTTGATCGTTGTTGTGATTGTTCTGAGGAAAGCCAGGCATCCATTCGGTAGCAGTAGTGACCAGCACTACGCCGTTGTGACGCAGGTATGTAATTATGAGCGAAACATCTCTCTCTGCCTTACTCCCGCCGCTCCGCCTACTTCTGCTGGGTTATGGACACGTCGCTCAGGCGTTCCTCCCACTGTTAGCATCCCGGAGCGAATGGTTGGGCCGCGAACTAGGCATACGCCCGGTGATCACTGGGATTGGCTCACGTAGCCGTGGCCTCTATATTTATCCTGATGGCAAAAATGCCGACTTGCTTGCGCGCGAACAGGATCCGCTACGCTGGCTCAGCAGCGCAGGAACCTGTGTGGAAAACTTCGAAGCGTTCATTCAAGCGGGAAAAAGCGCGGGTGCATCGCTATTCATCGAGCTTACCACACTCAATCCTCAGGATGGTCAACCGGCACTCAGGCATATTCGCAAAGCTCTCGCAGCAGGTATGGATGTTATCACAGCGAATAAAGGACCGGTAGCTTATGCGCAAGGAGAGCTCCAGTCACTGGCACGCCGTCATGACGTGCAGTTTCGTTTCGAATCGAGTGTAATGGATGGACTCCCTTTGATCAACCTGGCAGAATTTACCCTCCCTGCAGTTGGCGTACAATCATTCCAGGCTATACTGAACTCAACCAGCACTCTGGTCTTGAATATGATCGAGCAGGGATACTCGCGTGATGAGGCCATTCGCAAAGCGCAGCAAATCGGTGTGGCGGAAGCTGATCCCTGGTACGATTTAGATGGTTGGGATGCTGTGATGAAAACAACCATCCTGGCAAACACGCTTCTTGAGGGCCAACTCACTCCCCAAATGGTCGAACACGAGGGCATTCGCGACCTCACCCTGGATGAAATTTGCGCAGCAGCGCTGGCAGGTTCACCTTTCCGCCTGGTCAGTCAAGCGCATCGCAAACACGGCGTACTCTTTGCCGAAGTGCGACCACGTCGCGTCAGCTCAGATGACATTTTGTACCTGGGCAGAGGCACCACAGGTGTGATCTCGCTCGAAACCGAAGCGATGGGCACCATTACTCTCGTGGAACATGAACCTGGCGTTACACAAACGGCCTATGGAGTACTCAGCGACCTGATTACGATAGAGCGACAGCGTAGCACAATATGACTAACTCACGACATACCGCAAATGAGGAGGCAGTTATGGATTCAGAAGTCGATGTGATAGGTGTAGGAGGAGCAGGAGGTTTCCTGGCATCCTCACTCTATCGAGGAGGCATACGTCCCCGTATTATCTCTCGCGGCGCGGCGCTGCGACAGCTACGCGAGATTGGTTTGACAATTATCTCAGACGAGAAACGATCCATCTATTTTCCGGTTAACTGTTCAGCGCTCGATGACGTTCAGCAGTTCGCTCCTATCCTATTCCTCACCACCAAATCTTACGACATACCCGCATTAATAGAGGAGATAGCATCACGCATTGCGCCAGAAGCACTCGTCATTGCCGTGCAAAACGGATTTGCCGCGTACGATACTCTATGCAGCGCAATTGGACCAGAGCGAGCCGTTATGGGTGTGCTCTACGTTGGCGCACACATCGTCTCACCCGCTGTAATAGATGTGAAGCCAGGTATAGCGCAATTATTTCTTCCCATAACACACCGGCTAGCGCTAACCCCCCTGGTGGATTCATTGGAAGCCGCCGGTGTTGAAGCCGCCCTGGTAGATGATATCGAGCGTCGGATGTGGATGAAACAACTCTTCCTGGTGCCTTTCGCCATTATCAATGCCGAGATGCGCCAGCCCATTGGGAAGATCCGTGAAGACGAACATGCTCGCCAGCAGTGGGGCAAGATAGCAATCGAGATCGCTCATATAGCTCAGGCTTGTGGCATTCCTATGCCCGCTGATCCCGCTGCCGCAAGCCTGGCAGTTGCAGAACGTTTTGATCCGCAGGCCGACTCTTCTTTCGCGCGCGATATATGGGCAAATCGACCTCACGAAGCAGAGGCGCTCTTCGGGGCTCTTTTGAGCCGCGCCAGTAAGCGCCAGGTAGTCTGCCCCTTATTACAACAAGCATTTGAGGTCTACGTGAATAGACCTCTTCCAGATTCTTGGCCGTCAAGACCCGCTTGAAGTGAGGATATGCCGTTCGTTCAATTGCCATCATAGATCTCCGTGTTCCAACACATGGCTCTATCAGCTAGACACAGCCACTAATATCTGCTACTATACCTTTGTGGAAATGAAGAGGACAATTGTGTGGGACTTTCTTCTGCTAATGTTCCCGATATCCTTTGTAAAGCATTTCTGCTAAGGTCACTTCGCTGATGAGGTATGCATGAAACGGCAAGCGAACCCTCAACCTTCCTCTTCTGGTGAACTCGCACTGGCACAGTATGGGCAGACGCTCCGTGAGCAGCAAGATCTCGCTCCTGCATCCCGGCGCAATTACCTGAGTGATGTCCGTCACTTCATGAGGTGGTACGAGGCACAAGTAGCCGAGCATGCGGCTGATGGCCAAGATGAGAGTGGCTTTGACCCGCAAGCCATTACCATCCCCACGCTCACACGCTATCGTCAGTATCTCCAAACCGTCCAAAGGCAGAAACCGGCCTCGGTGAACCGTGCGCTGGGCTATCTCGTCAAAAAATATGCGCATGCGGCAAAACTTCCCGATGTCAGCCCCCATGATTTGCGGCACCGCTTTGGCTATCGCATGGCTGAGTCTGTTCCACTCCCCCGATTGGCGCAAATCTTGGGGCATGACTCGCTGGATACCACCAGGCTCTACATCCAGGGGACCAGGCACAATTTGCAGCAGGCTGTTGAAACGATTGCCTGGACATAAGGGAGGGACAGGATATGCAGGACAAGGTCATCGCCTTTCCGGAGCCAACTCCAGACGACAAGGCCCAGTTCGTCTCCACAGGTCTTCCTGTCTCACTGACATCGCTGATCGGCCGTGAGCAAGAGGTGAAGGCGATCCACGCTTTGCTTTTATGCCCAGACGTGCGCCTGCTCACCATCACCGGCACGGCTGGCGTTGGCAAAACGCGCCTCGCGCTCGAGATCGCTCGGGAACTGGTACACGATTTCGCTGATGGTGTCTACTTTGTCTCTCTCGCTCCCATCAGCGATTCGGCCTTCGTCATTCCTACCATCGCGCACAGCATGGGACTCATGGAAAGCGGATCGCAGCCGCTGCTGGAACTACTCAAGACCTCGCAACGTGATAAGCGACGGCTGTTGCTCCTGGACAATTTTGAACATGTCATCACGGCGGCGACACTGCTTGTAGAGCTGTTGGAAGCCTGCCCCACTGTCAAGATCCTTGTTACGAGCCGAGAGTTCTTGCGCCTACGTGGCGAACACCAATTCGCCGTTCTACCCCTCGCTCTGCCAGACCCCAAGCACCTCCCCGATGACCAATCGCTCGCACATGTTGCAGCGGTACATCTGTTCACCCAACGGTCACAGGCCATCCAATCTAATTTTCAATTGACGACAGGCAATGCTACGACCATTGCCGAGATCTGTCTGCGACTCGATGGATTGCCGCTAGCTATCGAGCTGGCAGCCGCTCGCATCAAGCTGCTCCCACCGCAGGCCCTGCTCGACAGGCTAAATCATCGACTGCACACCTTGACAGGAGGAGTACGCGATCTTCCGGAGCGACAACAAACGCTGCGTAACACTATCCAATGGAGTTACGATCTGCTGAGCGAGGAGGAGCAACGACTCTTCAGGCGACTTGCCGTTTTCGTCGGCGGATGTACCTTGGAGGCAGTGGAAGCACTATACGATGTGCTGAAGAATGGCATGACATCGGTGTTGGATGGCGTGGCTTCACTCCTTGACAAGAGCCTGTTACAGCACATGGAACAGCGACAAGGTGAGCTGCGTCTGATGATGCTGGAGACGCTCAGAGAGTATGGCCTGGAGGCTCTAGTTGCGAATGAAGAGATGGAGGCTACTCGGCAGGCTCACGCTTACTATTACCTGGCACTGGCGGAGGAGGCTGAGCCCGGACTAGATGGCCCGCAGGATGCCGTGTGGTTGGAGCGGTTAGAGCGAGAGTATAACAATCTGCGAGCAGCACTGCAGTGGTCACTGGAGCAAGCAGGAAATGAGGAGGCCAGGCAGCGCAATGAGATGGCTCTACGATTGGGGGCAGGGCTGCAGCGGTTCTGGGAAGTCCGTGGTCATTGGAGTGAGGGGCGCTACTTTCTAGAACAAGCACTCGTGGGGAGCAAGGGTGTGGCAGCACCGGTGCAGTTGAAGGCGCTCAAGGCTGCTGCACATCTGGCTTATGTCCAGGGCGACACTGATCGGGCAGAAGCACTCTCGAAGGAGTGCCTGACACGGTGTAGGGAACTCGGAGACACGGCGGGCATTGCGCTTTCCCTCCGTCTACTGGGGTTGATAGCCTGGTTGAGGTGTAACTTTGTCGTGGCATGCTCACTGACAGAGGAAAGCCTTGCGCTCTTTAGAGAGGTGGGGCACAAGGAGGGCACCGCCTGGGCACTTTTCAACTTGGCAACTCTGATCAGCCAGCAAGGAGTGTATGACAGAGCTATCTCGCTCACAGAGGAGAGCCTGGTGCTCTTCAGAGCGTTGGGGAATAGACAGGGCATCGTCTGGTCGCTCCTTGAATTGGCAAATATGCTCTTTTCCTCCCAAGGCGATCCTGCGAAAGTACGTGTTCTGATCGAGAAGGGCCTTGCACTCAGTAGGGAGGTGGGGCACAAGGAAGGTATGTGCTGGGCATTCTATATCTTAGTCGAAGTGTTCCTCCAGGAAGGCAATGCTGTCAAAGCGCGCTTGCTGCTGGAGGAGGAGATGGCGCTCTCCAAGGAGCTCGGG
Source organism: Chloroflexota bacterium (assembly GCA_046726655.1). GTDB lineage: Bacteria > Chloroflexota > Ktedonobacteria > Ktedonobacterales > Ktedonobacteraceae > DATMNR01. The sequence continues at coordinate 1,746 of JBKPAZ010000179.1, read as the reverse complement.
CACAGGCAAGGGCCAGACGAATCGCTCTTCCTGTTAGGAAAAGTGCAGGCTCTCGAAGGGGACTTGGCAGCAGCCCGTGCCCTTTACGAGGAGAGCCTGGTGCTAGGGAGAGAGATGAGTGACGACTTGAACATCCCCTTCTACCTGGAGGGATTGGCGGAAGTGGTGGCGGTTCAGGGAGAGCCAGAATGGGCAGCACGTCTCTGGGGGACGTCAGAAGCCTTGCGCGAAGAAAGGGGAACACCCATACCGCCTGTCTATCGTGCAGGTTATGAACATTCAGTAGCTGCCGCCCGCGTCCAGCTTGGCGAAAAGGCTTTTGTCGCTGCATGGGTAGAAGGACGCGGTATGACGATAGGACAAGCCGTCGCAGCGCAAGGACAAGCGATACTGTCTCAGCCAGGCCCACCAGAACTACTATCCACTTCATCAGCGAGAGTACCAACGGACAACCCTGATGGTCTAACTCCACGAGAGATGGACGTGCTGCGTCTTCTCGCTCAGGGCTTGACGAGTGCGCAAATTGCCGAACAGCTTGTCATCGGCGTGGTCACGGTTAATTTCCATGTGCGCTCGATCTACAGCAAGCTAGGACTGACCTCTCGAGCCGCAGCGACCCGGTATGCTCTGGAACACCGCCTGGTGTGAGCATTCCCCTGGCTCATCGCAACCGCTCATGCCTCTGCGTGTCCTTTGCCCGTAATCGCCTCCCCCTCAATTCTGACGGGCATCTTCGTCCCTCTTACTTCCTACTTCTTGCGAGAATCCCTCAATTCTGACGGCGTATTTTCAGCCACCCTACGCTAGACTTGTGAGCAGAAAGTGTAATTTGCCATTCAAGGTAAGCCTCGATTGTCATAAAGATTTGCCCAAGATTGAGTATAATCTTCTCTTCGGTGGTTGAGCTTTGAAAGGAAGGTTTGGAGGAGAATGGTAATCTCTGACGCGAAGCCACGTTTGTTGTGATTTCAACGCGCGCTCGGTCTAAAGGGTGACCGAGCAGAAAGGAAAAGAACCATGTCAATACAAAACACCGAACAACCGATGAGCGCAAGCCAGATCGTCGCCGAAGCACGTCAAACCATTCCGGAAATCACGGTTGTGCAAGCGAAGAAGGAGCTGGATCAGGGACAAGTCGGCCTGGTGCTTGATGTCAGGGAACCCGCTGAGTGGGAGAAGGGCCATATTCCAGGAGCGGTGCTGGCCCCACGCGGCATGCTGGAGTGGTATGCCGATACGACAACGCCCTACGCCAAACCAGAGCTCACGACGAAGCAGGACTCTCGTATCATCGTAGCGTGCGCATCGGGTGGGCGCTCGATGCTGGCGGCCGAGACGCTGAAGTCGATGGGCTACACTAATGCGGTGAACATGGCTGGCGGATTCAACGAATGGAGCAAGCAAGGGTTCCCTGTCGAGTAAGATAGAGTAGGGATGGAATGACCGTTCGTCCAGGAGAGGTGTTACATGATCTACTATCGAGTGGCCTTACAAGGGAGTCAATCAGCTATGTGGCGCTGGAAGTCAAGCCCGCTCACCTCGCTATATGACGTACTGGGCTTGCTGAACCTGTATCATTGTGTGCCGAATGAGCACATACGCGTGTTTCTGTCCTCCTCGACTGAGCAGATGGAGGAGATGCTCAGCCGGGCAAACGAAGGCTTGCTCTCAACTGCGGTCACCGTGGATCAGCTCTGGGACAAGCAGTGCATGAGTTGGATCGAGGTGAGGAGACTGGAAGTAGAA
>JBKPAZ010000178.1:0-11491 GCA_046726655.1 Chloroflexota bacterium | reverse complement strand
CTATATTAATGTATTTATAACCATATCTCAACCTGTTCTCTACTGCTTTCTGCTGAGATTCAATGCTACTATAATCACAGAACCTAATCCGGTTGTTGTAACGAGAAAAAGATATGTGGGAAGTGGATACCAGGCAATATTTCCTCCCTATCCATACTACGATCTCTGAATTCAATGCGCTATAACTATCTGACAAAGGAGATACCTTTTTATGACAACGAAGACTGCCAATCAATTACCGTCGAAACAAATACACGAGGCTGCTCAGGAAGAGAACGAATATATTGGCTGTAGCATTGGTATTATGGCTTACAACGAAGAAGCGAATATCGCACACACACTACGTGCTGTCCTTGAGCAGCATGGCACATCTATTCATATCGAGGAAATCATCGTCGTTGCGAGTGGTTGTACAGATCGCACAGTAGCTATTGTGACAGAACTAGCACGGCAAGAGCCGCGAGTACGTCTCTGCGTTCAAGAGAAGCGTGAAGGCAAAGCCTCTGCAATTAACCTATTTCTTAAACAGGCCACCAGTCCAGTGATCGTGCTTATTGGTGCTGATGTTATACCAGAAGACTCTGCTATAGAGAATCTGTGCGCCCCATTCAAAGATCCCAAGATTGGTATGGTTGGAGGTCGTCCCGTACCAGTTAACGATCCAGCTACTTTTATGGGGCATGCGGTTCACCTTCTCTGGCGTTTGCACGACCGGGTAGCTCGCACTCACTCCAAATTGGGTGAAGTGATCGCCTTCCGCAACGTCATTGCAGGTATTCCCGCCAATAGTGCGGTTGATGAAATCTCTATCCAGGCTCTCATTTCTCAATTGGACTATCAGCTGCTCTATGAACCAACCTGTGTCGTCTATAACAAAGGACCTGTCACCGTCCGCGACTTTCTGAAGCAGCGTCGTCGTATTTACGCTGGACATCTGCAGGTGCTTGCGCAGCAGAACTATGAAGCCTCCACTATGAAAGTAGGTCCCATCATTCGCCAACTGATTGCCTGTCGTGATTCTACCATAAGTACTCCTAAGCAAGCTATATGGACTATAGCTGCCATAGCTCTAGAGGGCTATGCACGTTTGCAAGGCAACTACGACTATTTGCGCAAACGTGAGCACCATATTTGGCAAGCAGTCTCTTCAACAAAAGATTTGGAGGCAGGCCAACGCAAGATGCGTCGCATCTGTAATGCGCAGAGTGTCATCGTCTTTCGCTTCTTTCTTGAAGGTGCTCAGGGGAATGATGTGCATCGCGAGCGCGAGGACCGCGAGGCAACCGAGGTAGCGCGTAGACTCTTGCCATACTTGCGTACCAGGCTTCGCAAAGAAGATAAACTTTCAATTAATGGGCCTGGTATCATGACTGCCGTCATTCGTGCAGAGCAGCACGGAGCACGTCTTGTGGCGCAACGCGTGAAGAGTATGGTCGAGGCGTCACCAGTGCGTGTTGGTGCACGCGGTCGCGAGGTCAAGGTGACCGTTGCCTATAGTTCACTCACCTTTGCTTCGAAGGCTTCCGATGGGCGCATGACAGTGAGTGGCCCCCTGCTGGATGAGGCAATGATTGCTGCACCGGCAGCAAGTATGGGTGATTACCCATAAGTGAAAGAGGAGAAGGGGAAGGGATGAGCGAGAGCGAAGGAGAGGGTGGCAGCAGTGGTAAAGACGAAGCTGAGGCCAGCTAAGAGGAGATAGAGACTCTCGAGGTCAGTGGGCAGGCCGAGCTTGCCACCCAAAGAGCGGATCCATGAGCGGATCCGCTGGCGGCGCGAGAACTTTGTCCAGCAGGAGTCCCGACGCATCGTCAATCGCTTCGGGTTGATCGCGGTAGAAGCCCTGGTGGTACGCAATATGGTCAAACGCCCCAAGCCCAGGCGGGATGAGGCAACTGGACGGTATCTGCCGAACGGAGCAAGTAGCAAGGCGGGACTCAATACATCGATAGCAGATGCGGCATGGAGCGCATTTTTCGCAGCATTGCTCTCTAAAGTGGAAGAGACTGGGAGAACAATGATCAAAGTGCCCCCTGCCTACACCACGCAAACCTGCTCCGACTGCGGACAGACACAAGAGATGCCGCTGTCGGCGCGAATCTATACCTGCGAACAGTGCGGCGTTACACGCGACAGGGACCATAATGCCTCTCGAAACATTCTACGAACCGCCATTGGACGAGATGGTGTGGTGCTCGGCACCTAGAAGCCCCCGGACTCATCCGTGGGGAGTCGTCACAAATGATTAGGCAGTCTATGTGGTGCTCTTCCCCACATTGTCCTCTTAATAACCCCAATGTTAGAGGTGGCGAGAATCCCTGATCCCCGCAGAATACCTTGTACTGTGAGAATATACTAGCACTGGATTGTGTGAAATCTACTCAGAATTTGGTTAAATACTGGTTATGAAATAACAGTTGCTGTTAAAGAATCTCAATTACTGAGTGAAAAAGGAATAACAGTTGCAAGCAGAAGACAGGCTGGGTGAACGTGGGCATGGATCGTCGGAACTTGCAAAACGCACTACAGCATCACAGAGCAAGTGATGAATCAAGTCATAAACAGTGGTAGTATTGTAATAGGTATGCGGAATGTTCAAAATACACCTTGATTATGTAAAGCAATAACCAGAGATATTACTGAATGCCATCTGAACCTCAGAAAACTACAACTGAAATCGGGTCTGGTGATGCCGGTACGATTCGTGCCGCTACGGAGGTACTCAGTGGGAAGAGCAAGAAAGGGTTTATTCGCCGCCTCCTGCCTTTCCTCGGCCCAGCGTTTATCGCCAGTGTCGCCTATATCGACCCGGGCAACTTCGCGACGAATATTCAAGCTGGCGCGAGCTTTGGTTATATGCTGCTCTGGGTCATTGTAGCAAGCAACCTGATGGCTATGCTCATTCAGATGCTTTCGGCCAAGCTCGGTATTGCCACGGGCCACAATCTCGCCGAGTTGTGTCGTGAGCATTTCCATCGACCAGTCGTCCTGGGTATGTGGGTACTTGCGGAAATCGTGGCGATCGCAACGGACCTGGCTGAGTTCCTGGGCGCAGCTCTTGGTTTCCAGTTACTCTTCCATATCCCACTAATATTGGGTGGTATTTTGACGGCTGTAGTGACATTCGCCATCCTGGGATTGGAGCGTTATGGCTTCAGGCCGATGGAGGCAGTGATCACAACTATGGTCGGAGTGATTGCGTTTTGCTATGTGATTGAAACATTCCTTGAAAAGCCTCCATGGGGAGTGATCGCATATCACGCTATTATCCCGCAATTTAGCGGCACTGAGAGCATCCTGCTGGCATCGGGGATTCTCGGCGCGACGGTGATGCCGCACGTCATCTTCCTGCACTCTGCTCTTACGCAGGGGCGCATTGTCACTCGCACACCGCAACTGCTCAAGAAGTTAGTGCGTTTTGAGAGGATTGATGTCCTTATTGCTATGAGCCTGGCAGGATGTGTAAACGCGGCCATGCTGATCATGGCCGCCTCGACATTCTTCAGCGCCGGCTTGAGTCAAATTGGCACGATAGAAGAGGCGTATAAGACACTTACTCCTTTACTGGGGCAAGCCGCAAGCTGGGTGTTTGCCATTTCGCTGATAGCATCTGGTCTGTCATCCACGACGGTCGGAACGATGGCAGGTCAGATTATCATGCAGGGCTTTCTTCGCCGGAGTATCCCGATCTGGATACGCCGCAGCATCACCATGCTGCCAGCGCTGCTTGTCATCATCATTGGACTTGAGCCAACACGAACGCTCGTCTTAAGCCAGGTGATCCTCAGCTTTGGCATTCCCTTTGCCCTTGTCCCTCTTGTAATGTTCACCCGGCGCAAAGATGTGATGGGGGAGTTGGTGAACCACCGGCTGACGACAGTGCTTGCGGGCGTGGTCGCCGGACTCATCATCGCGCTCAACATCTTCCTGATCTACCAGACATTCTTTGGAGGTTGATGACAATGCTACAACATGAGAATCAAGGCAATCTCCGTTTTCTTGTCCCGCTCGACGGTTCGCGTCTCGCGGAGTCAGTGCTCCCTGTTGTCCAGCAGATGGCAAGCCACTTTCACGCACATGTGACCTTGCTACATATCGTAGAAAAGCATCCTCCAACAGTCATTCATGGAGAACCGCACCTGACCAGTGTTGCCCAGGCGCAGGCCTATCTTGAGGAGATCGCGACACGTTTGCGCTCATCTGTTATACCAGTTGAAATACATGTGCATCGGGACAAAGAAGACGATGTAGCTCGCAGCATTGTCCAGCATTCTCAGGAGGTGAACGCGGACCTTGTCATCATGTGTACGCATGGTCACGGTGGACTGCGGGAACTTCTGTTTGGCAGCAACGCGCAACGTGCTCTTCAGCTAGGTACTCAATCAATCCTGCTCTTATTTCCGAGAGAGGATGGTTCTGCCTACCCCATCAATCTCCAGCGTATCCTCGTCCCGCTCGATGGTACAGCCGCTCACGAACCAGCGCTTCCTGTAGCCATCACGATAGCCCGTACCTTCGGCGCAGCACTGCACCTGGTGCTGGTGATTCCAACCCTGGCAACGCTTTCGGGAGAACAAGCAGTATCGGGCTTACTCCTCCCCTCTACCATGCGGGCTATCCTTGATCTGTCACAACAGGATGCTGCGGATTATCTGGAACAGGCTGTCGCTCGCTGCCAGGCGGAAGGAGTAGTGGCACAGGCTGAAGTTTTGCGAGGCGATATCGTGCCTACGGTACTTGCCCTGGCCGAGCGCCTGAACGTTGACCTGATCGTGCTGGCCAGCCACGGACGAGCAGGACTGGATGCTCTTTTGACAGGGAGCGTCGCGTCTCGTATTGCTGGACGAAGAATTCGCCCGCTGTTGCTAGTTCGGGCGGAGCGGTCTGAAGGCGGGAGCAGAGGCATCAGCCCTCATGAATAGAACCTGCAGGATGCGCCTGATGATATATCTTCCCATAGACACCTCCGGTAAAGGCGTCTCCGGCCGGTTATCCTGGTGGATACCCAACCGGAGACCACGTTCACATTAAACGACGAGTGTACATTCCATAGGAGTCTTCATCACGACTAACACTGGCCGTTCGTACACCACCAGTTCATGACACCGACCGTCTCGGACGCACCCTCTGAACCGGGAGCGTAGTTCTGGGTGACGTTTTTGTGCACCGAGAGGTCGATCGGGCTGTACAGCGTGATGAACGGGAACTCTGACAGGTAGATCCCGTGGATCTGGTCAAAGGCCTGCTGGCGGGCTGTCGGGTCCGTAGTTGCCTCCTCCTGCGTGTACAGGGTGTCCAACTGCTTGTTGCAGTAGAAGGTAATGTTGAAGCCATTGGGCGGGATCTGGCTACAGGCTTCTAGCACATAGTCATCGGCGTCGTAAGTGAAACTAGTCTCGAACTCGGCGATGTCAAACACGCCTGGCTTGCCATCGGTCAGGAACGTCCCGAAGAACGTGCTGGCGGGATAGTTCTGGATGTCGAGCTTCACGCCGATGGCCTGCAACTGCTGTTGCAAGAGCAACTCGTCATCAGCGCGCCAGATGTTGTTGGCCGTCGTCGAGTACTTGAACTCCAAGCGCTGACCACTCGCATTCGAGAGAATGCCGTTCTGGTCTTTGGTGGTCCAACCATCCTGCGCCAGCAGGGCTTTGGCTGCGGCAACATCGTATGCCGGGCAGGGAGCATTGGCCTGGTAGCCAGGTACGTATCCCTGGCCATGGTCGGTACACAGTGGGGCTGCATAGCCACGCCGAGCCACCTGGATCAACGCATTGTGATCAATTGCCATCGCTATGGCCTTGCGTACAGCCACATGCGTCCCCAGGATGGGGTTGTGGAAGTCGAAGTACATTGCTTCGAAGAGCGTGGCATAGGGATTGGTGTAGGTCGCATAGGTCGGTGCCAGTTTCTGGTACGCCAGGAACTTCGAGACATCCAGGAAGTAGGCCGAATCGATGGTCCCGGCCTGGAAATCCTTGAGGATGGTATCCTGATTGGGCACGACGCGGAACACGATCTTATCGAGGTAGGGCAGGCCCTGAGCTGCCAGGTAGTAGTTGGGGTTGCGCACCACGGTGTAGTGATCGCCCGGTACGCTCTCACTCAAGGTGAACGGCCCGCTCACCACCGTGGGGTTCAGGTTCTCTTTCGAGGTCTGGATCTTGGCGGGGTCCAGGCTGCTGAAGACATGCGCCGGCATCGGGGCGTTGAGCCCATCCGTCCAGATCGAGAGGAACGGCGAGAACGGGGCTGAGAGGGTGAAGGTGATCGACAGGTTGTCAGAGGAGACCGTCGCCGATTTGATCAGGTTGAACCCGGTGGTGCTGGCCGGGGTAAATTTGCCACCCGTCCACAGTCTCCAGGTGAAATCCACGTCCCTGGCATCCAGGGGTTGACCGTCGGACCACTTGAGGCCGGACTTCAGGTGGAAGGTCCAGGTTTTCAGATCGGCGCTGATCCCGCCGTTGGCCGTCGAGGGCAGTTCGGTGACGATGCCCGGGGTGATCTGGCCTTTGACATTGCCCAGGAAAAGCGGGGCATACAGGGTCGTGTCGACCATATCCGAGAACGTTTCCGAAGAGGCGTTGGGCAGCAACGAATCCGGCTCTTCAAACAGGTCATCGGTCCAGGTACCTCCTTTGACCGGTGTCCCGGCCGAGGTGCTTGACGACGTCGATGACAAGGACCCCCCGCCACAGGCGCTGAGGACGAGCAGCAGCATGGCAACGATGGAAAAGGAGAGCATGAGTAAACGCGGTCTGGGTTTCTTGAGCATCATTTCCTCCTCTAAATAGAATGGCTCATGGTTCGCTAAAGGAAGTTTACTATGCCGCATTCACAGTCTGGCTGTGAATTTTGCGTGTACAACGTCGTATATCCTAATGTAAGAATAGGCAACACCTCCATTCCAGAGAATAATAGTTTCACGAGTAGATCGAGCAGAAATGAGAGCAGTTCGCTCAGTGTTTCATGTCAGTCTATCAATGGTATGTCTCGCAGGAGAGCAATGAGCTGGATATTTTCGCTTTTCCTCACAGCGATCATCTTTAGGAACCGATAGGAGGATCTATGGAAAGCCAGCAGACATTTCCTGCCAGTTTCGGAGAGTTGCTCAAAACCTCTCGGAAGCGCAAACGGCTGACTCAAAAGCAGTTGGCGCAGCAGCTCGGGGTGCATGCGAATACCATCTCATCATGGGAGCTGGGTACCTATTTGCCCGCCACCCGCGGACTCGTCCTGGAACTGGCCCGGCACCTGGCTCTGGACGAGCAGGAGACACGCCAACTTCTAGAAGCCAGTTTGACCGCGCTTTCCCCTCATTGGCAAGTTCCCTTTCAGCGCAATCCGTTCTTTACAGGGCGCGAGGAGATTCTGGAGACATTGCACACACGTCTCCATGCAGAGCAAATCGTTACGCTCACACAGTCATATGCCTTGCATGGGCTGGGAGGGATCGGCAAAACACAGACCGCGCTGGAGTATGCCTATCGACACGCCCTGGAGTATAGCGCTGTCTTCTGGATCGAAGCAGAAACGGTGGAAAATATCGTATCTAGTATGCTGCGTATTGCCGAGCTGTTACAGTTGCCCGAGCGACAGGAAACGGATCAGCAGCGCATGGTGGCGGCGGTGCAGAGCTGGCTGAGCACCCACAGTCGGTGGCTGCTTATCTGGGATAACCTGGAAGACCTGGAACTGCTGCATCGCTTTCTACCGCCAGCCCGGCAGGGAGCGGTCCTGATCACCACGCGCTGTCAGGCGCTGGGAACGCTGGCCCTGGGCCTGGAACTCTCACCGATGAGACCAGGGGAAGGGATGTTGTTTCTGTTGCGGCGTGCCAAAGTGCTTGAGCCAGAAGCCACCAGCGAGCAGATACAGCAGCTTGCCCAGCGACTGCCCGCTGAGTATGCCGCTGCCGAGAAACTGGTGACAGCCATGGATGGGCTGCCCTTAGCTCTTGATCAGGCCGGGGCCTATATCGAGGAGACGAGGTGCAGCCTCTCGGGCTATCTACGCCGTTATGAGCGGCAGCGTCAGCAGTTATTAGATCGACGGGGGGCGTTAGGAGTCGATCACCCTCACTCTGTTATTGCGACTCTCGGACTGGCCTGTCAGCGAGCTGCACAGCGCCATCCCGCGGCGTTGGACCTGCTGCACTTCTGTGCATTGGTGTCTCCTGATGCCATCCCTGAGGGGCTCTTGCTGAAGGGTGTTTCCCATCAAGGGCTAGTGCTGGAGCCGGTCGCAGCCGATTCAGCACAACTCGACCAGGCCATTGCAGCCCTACGGAGCTTGTCGCTGGTGCAGCGGCATCCAGAGACGCAGACGCTCTCCCTCCATCGCCTGGTGCAAACGGTATTGCGCGAGCGGATGAGTGGACAAGAGCGGGCCGTGTGGATGAGACGAGTGACTGCCGTGCTCAATCTGGCGTTTCCGGAAGATGCTTACGAAGCCTGGGGACAGTGTGAGCGCCTCTTGCCCCACGTGCTGGCGTGTGCTGCTGCCACGTCGGATCAGACAGGGAACAAGGACCTCGCCGAGGTCCTGCGGAAAGCGGCAGACTATCTGCGTGAACGTGCTCGGTACGCCCAGGCCGAACTGTTGTATGAGCGGGCTTTGCGCATCTGGAAGCAGAGAGGAGGGTCGGAACATCCCGAGGCAATTCGTTCGCTCAACGGGCTGGCTCGCCTCTACTTCGAGCTTGCTCAATTTGAACAGTCGGAAGCATTGTATCAACAAGCACTGCACCTCGGGGAGCGGGCGTTGGGACCGGATTGTCTCGAGGTCGCTTATGCGCTCAATGGCCTGGGGATCATCTCCGAGATGCTTGGGAAATATGAGCAAGCCGAACCGTTCCTTCAGCAAGCTTTGTGTATCCGGAAACAGGTACGTGGACCGGAGCATCCTGATCTGGCTCGTTCTTTCTACAATCTGGCGATGCTCTATGCGAAGCAGGGGAAGGAGGAGCAGGCCGAAGCGTTGTATCAGCAGGCGCTAGGCATCGACGAACAGGCGTTGGGACCAGAACATCCTGATCTGGCCTATCCCCTCAACGATCTCGCAAAGCTCTACACGGAGCAGAGCAGATATGAAGAGGCAGAGCCATTGTATCAGCGAGCATTGCACATTTGGGAACAAGCCTTAGGACCAGAGCATCCCGAGGTAGCCGATGCCCTCGAACATCTTGCAGAACTGAACGTGCGGCAGGGGAAGCATGAGCAGGCTGAACCGTTTCTTCGGCGTGCCTGCACCATCTTTGAACAATATCTGGGCCAAACACATCCCGAGACTGTGAAAGCGAGGAGTGCCTATCATGACCTGCTTGAGCGGCAAAGCAGAGCAAGGGAGGTGTTGAGCGATAAGCAGTAAGGCTGTGAAACAGCTTCTTAAGACAACTCATTTATCGGCTGGTAAGAGAGTACCACGACCCCTGAAGGATGCGTCTTGGTGCTTACAAGCGAAAGCTTCACCGGCTGCCTGACGTCTTGAAAGAGAGGCTTGCCGCTCCCTAAAACAACCGGATAGACTACCAACTGATATTGATCAATCAAGCCAAGATTGGTGAGCGTTCGCACAATGCTGGCGCTCCCGTAGATCACCATGTCGCGCCCAGGCTCTTGTTTCATTTTTGTGATTTCTTCTGGAACAATCTCTTTTACGAGTGTTGAATTGTTCCACTCAACACGAGAGAGTGTTTTGGAAAAAACCAGTTTGCGCATAGCATTCAATTGATGAGCGTATTCAACCATGCCCTTTGGGGATGCAGGATCGAGAGCGACCTTTGGCCAGTAGCTTTCAAAACCTTGATACGTCACCCGTCCAAACAACGTCGTGTCCACCGTCTTTTGCAACTCGGACTCATAGTTGGCCAGTGCTTCATCGAAGAACTCCTCCATCCAATCCATTTCTCCATGTGGTCCTGCAATGAAGCCATCAAGTGTTACCCGCATGCTGACAATGATTTTTCTCAAGGTATTCTCCTATCTTTGTGTGAGATGTTGCTTGCAATTTGCAAGTACAGACACACTCCTCTTCCAAAACAACCAGGCAAAATCGGAACTGTTCTCGGTCTCACTTTTTCCGTGCGGGTTTTCACCACTACTTCCACCCCTAATGAGCCTATCATAGCAAGGGGTAATAAGCAAACACTGTTCTGAGCGAGGAGAGACCTAAAGAAGCGTCGCACAAACCGACCGATTTCTGCGACAGGGGATCTATACACCGCGCGGGGATTCCAAGACACAAGCTGAAAAGCTGTTTCCCTCCAGACCTTTTTGGGGTTCCCGTAGCAAGTGGACAGGAATCAACGTTAGGGATATATCATTGAGAGTATGTATGTTCTCTATCGGCTCTACAGGCTGCTTCGGACCATTGAAGACACATAGAGAAAAAGAAGGCTCAAACACTATCTACGGTTGAGACTCATATCCATGCACTGGCTCTACAAGCTGCTTCTTCATGTTACTGTTGGTTCCTGTCCACTTACTACAAGCATCCCTAGTTCAGCCAATGTCACCGCATCCAGAACATCATTCTTGGCCCGTTTGAGCTGGGCCTTAGCAAAATGATGGGCTTGCGCCGGATTGATCACACTCACCGCAAACCCCGCCTGGTGCAACGTAGTGGCCAGGCCCATCCAATAGCTGGCAGTCGCCTCCATGACGATCAAGATGGAAGCTGGCTCCAGTCCAGAGGCACCCAGCCGTTGCTGCAACTGTTCAAAGCCCTCAGTCGTTTGCGCAAAGGCTTTCGGCTCGCACTTGGCCTGATCACCTGGAACCAGTAAAGCGGCGGTGAAATCACGGTAAGCAATATCCACTCCAACAAACAGACAGTAGGATAGGGTCAATGCAGATGGCTTCAATGCAGGCTCCTTCTCAGTTCGTAGAGAGTATCTCTAATAGGCGGATAGCTCATTCGGCCTCTTGGGGCAGCCTCGTTCTTCCCTCGTGATGCGTAGTCTCTGCCACTTGATATGGTTCAGACGCGGCTTTCGCCCCAGCGTGGGAGGGGTCTGTCTGTTGAAGGCGGTCAGGCCGCAAGGCTGGGTCTCGACCTCACTCTCACTCCGGTGCCGATACCCTCATTATACGAGGCTGGGCCGTTTTCTTGGACAAAGGAGGTGTCAATTTCAGAACCCCTCTCTGCAATTGCTTCGCGGTTTCCAGAAGTTCAAAACATGTGGGGAAGGAAAGAAACACTCCGTTTTTCTCAGATACATGTGCAAAGAGAGATGATCGGGATTTCATGGTAAAAACTGTCCTGCATGCCTGGATTGCAGCAAGAGGAAGCTTTCGTATCGTGGAAAAGGCATTGTTTTTGCATTCCCAGTACGTCTTTGTGTTCATCCAACAAAACCTTCTCCCCTTAACGCGATTCAGCATATTGCCTAGGACCAGCTGTCGGTTTCTTGAGCACATCTGTCACACTTTAATCCTTCAAACGACTTATTAGATAAGAGGCAAAAATCACAAAGGAGAGTGTCTGC
>JBKPAZ010000177.1:0-18699 GCA_046726655.1 Chloroflexota bacterium | reverse complement strand
TAACGAAGATGGTCAATCTGAAGGCGTCTTGAAGAGCCAGAACAAAAGCTTCTCTTTGCACAAACCTGGCGATCAACTGCAAGGCTGCGGTATAAGCTGAAGCTGTGCCGGCTCCACGTGCGACTAAAAGAGCTTGAATGCGTAGGACAAGCTCACCGAGAGGTGAGTTCATCGTGACCTGTTCGGCGAGATGGCCGAAGTGTATCTGGCTCTGAGTCTGCACGACTGTTGCCAGGATAGCAATGCCCAATGAACTTGCTACTGCACGATTGACAGTGCTCAGAGACGATGCTTGTGGCAGTTGACGTGGTGATATCTCGGATAGTGTAGCAACGGTCAGTGGTTGGACCGTTAAGCCGAGCGCAACGCCACGCAAGATAAACATTAACTGAAGCCATCCATATGTCGAGTGAAGGCTGATATAGGATAGTTGCCAGGTGGCGAAAGCTAAAATTAATAATCCCGGGATCATCACTGCTCGCACACCGATGCGGTCAACCAGGCGTCCTCCAATAATCACACTGACCATCGCAGCCAGGGCCTGAGGGAGTAAGATCAGACCTGACTGAAATGCACTCAGCCCCCGAATGTTTTGCAAGTAGAGTGGGAAAAGGAACAATCCGCCAAAAAGACTGAAAATCACGAACAAGTTCGCAATCATGCCAGCTCGGAACGGTCCATTTGCGAAAAGGCGCAGATCGAGCAATGGTTGTCCTCCCCGATTGGCGATAATCAATTCAGTGGCAACAAAAATTGCCAGCGAAAGCAATCCTACAGAGAGGAAACCCAAGACGGTTGTCGAACCCCAGCCATCTGTACTTGCGGATGAGAGCCCATAAAGCAAGGCAATCAGTCCGAGCGAGACGAAGATAAAGCCAACAGGGTCGAAGCGAGTCTGTCCTTCTGGACGGTATTCGCGGATGAGAAAGATCGAGAGAATGATGGCAATAATACCTACGGGAACATTGACATAAAAAATGGCTTGCCAACCAACATAGGTTACCAGGTATCCGCCAAGTGTGGGACCAAGAGCAGGGGCAAGCAACGCAGGGACACCGAAGAGTCCCATTGCAGTACCGCGTTCCTGTGGTGGGAACTCACGGAAGAGCAATGTAATTGAAAGCGGAAATAGTGCTGCTCCTCCTAGTCCTTGTAGAACGCGGAAGACGATGAGAACAGGTAAACTCCATGCCAATCCACAAAGCGCCGAGCCAAGGGTGAAGGCCGCCAGTGAAATGATGTAGAAGCGTTTGATGCCCAGCGTGTCAGCAAAGTAAGCGGCAGTTGGGGTCGCAACTCCCTGGGCAAGGATATAAGCTGTTAGCACCCACTGGACGCTGTGGATGTCGGCACCGAAAGCAGATTGCAGGCGTGGAATAGCAATGTTGACGATAGTCTGATCCAGGATGCTCATAAAAACACCCAGGATCACTACCATTGCCAATATCCACTTGTAATCCAGTCCTCCGCTGCGTCGTGTCGCTTGTGTGTTAACTTGCATAACTTGCATGCGGTAAGACTCCTTCCTGTTACACGTTTATAAGTTACTAAACAAATCGAATTACAAATTATTCCCTATCGCTCAACGACGGTGATGGCAAGGGGTAAAAAATTGCGGGGATACCGGTCTTCCACCAGGTCTCTACTCGCCACCTGGTTATCTGAGGGAGATTCTCTTGCTGTGTTTAAGGCGCGGATGTTAAGCTTCGATCATCTTGATCAATGACGGTGGGTATTGCTGTGTGAAAAATAAGTTCAAAGTTTCCTATTTTAATATGGTCTCCATCTGTTAATGGAAAACCAAGGTCACTCTGGATTTGCTGCCCATTAACCTGAACGCCATTGGCGCTACGCCTGTCGTAGATCATGAAGCGATCATTTTCGCGCTTCAGTAGCGCATGATGACGTGAGGTGAGGTCATCCCGGTCAAGTAAGATATCGCTGGAGCCAGCTCGACCGATGGTCATTTCGTCAGCTTGCAGTTTAACTACATAAGGTTCCTCGGTGTACGGAGAAATGATAATCAGATGCCCAATACTGGCAGGCTCTTGCTGATGCATTTCGGTCTCGGGTTCACTTTGCTGAAGAGGCTCAGTGGCTTGATCGGAGAGTGGCTGAGGTGTTGATGCAGAGACGGCTAGAATATTTAACGTTACCTGGTTGGTTGTTTCTGTTTCGAGTACAGTCTGAGGTTTGGGAGGAAGGGTTGCAAGTAAGGCGTTTGTGAAAGCCAGTACAGAGTGGTATCGATCTTCTGGAGAGACGGAAAGCGCACGCAGTATTACCCCTTCTTGTTCAATAGCGATATGGGGGTTGAACAAGGAGAGAGGTGTAATAGTTTCTGTGAGTTTTAACTGTTCTATTTCTTCAGGTGAGCCAATATATGGTGGACGGCCTACCAGCCAGAAATAGAGCACGACAGCGAGGGCAAACTGGTCGCTGGCTGGTATAATGCGCTTGTACAGTTGTTCGGGCGCAGCAGTGATTGGCAAGGGCAGGGGTGGACTATTTTGTTCACCGAAGCGGCGTACGAAATTTGTGAGGCCAACATCGGCGAGAAGGAAAGGAGCATAGTCGCTTTCATTTAGCAGATTAGGGCCGCGTAATACCAGGATGTTAGCAAAAGTAAGCGCGCCATGTAAATATCCTCGATTGTGAATAAGTTGGAGCACCTGGGCAAGTTGATGCCCATATTGAATGGCATCGAATACCTCTAAAGGAGCACTAAACCACAATCTACCGTTGCTGCCTAGAAGCGAACCGTTCTTGACATAAAGGCGCGCGACATAAAGTTTGCCATCAAATTCGCCATAATCAAGCACCGATGCGAGGTAAGGGTGATTGAGAATGCTGGTGCCCTGCATCTCACGGAAAAACTGTCTTCGAGCAGCATCTGACATAGTCGCTATTGGATGAATGAGTTTAAGAGTTACCTTGCGCAGAAGCATGGTATCTTCAGCTTCATAACTCTCACCCGATACTCCACTCCCTAACCACTGTATGATGCGATAGCGTTCAAATTTTTGACCTGTTTCCAATGTTGGCATAATACAGCCTCACTATAACTTACCCAAATTAAAAGAGATGGTGTAGCGTTGCCGAATGGTCTATGAGCTTGCGTCCCATTCTCCGGTATGCTATCATACCACACGCAAAGATAATACGCATCTATACACCTTTTGTCCTAGCGAAACTATAACTGATAGACTATTTTATACATTTACGGCGACGTTTTTCCTCTCTTGTTTGTAATAGTCAAACATAGGCACAACGAGGTATAGACGCTAATCTGGAGTCATACCATCATGTTTAAGCTGAGCAATGAAAATGTAAATAAAGATAACACAACACGAGAGCCAAAGAGTGAAGTCAAGATATCTGAGAAGCGCGTATGGAAATATCTGCTAGAAATATTTATCGTTCTGGTGATGTGTGGGCTTTTGTATTATGCAGTCTCATATCAGGTGTTTAAACCAAGAACTGATGCAGGTAAATATCAATGCTATGCTTTGGTTTTCTGGGAAGGCACCCATGCAATCGATGTGCTTCCCCCTGAACAATGCACTTTTCTAAAGGGCTACTCTCTTGCCCCAATTATAGAGGGCATGAAGTCGCGAGGAATACCTGCCGGCATTATAAACCTGGTAGAGTCCCAGTCTACGGCAGGGCCATTTCATAATTTACCATATGAGTATCCGCTTTTATCTATCGTCCCCTTTAGTCTAGGCCTCATTGGGCCAACGGCATGGTACCAGGTCATCTTTGCCCTGTGGATGCTACTTCTTGCAGCGATTATTTTTTTTGTTCTCAGTAGAACCAGATCTACCAGCGCTGCGATAGCCTTTGCTGTCTACCTGGTACTAGGTAATTGGGGAAGCGCGGCAGCGAGATTTGATTTAGTTCCGGCTGGTTTGATATTAGGAGCGGTGATCCTGGCTGCGCGAACAAAATGGAAATGGGCATTTGCACTGTTAGCTCTGGCAACCATGTTCAAATTCTTCCCTATAGTGCTGGTTGTGCCATTTCTTATCACCCAACAAAAGCAGTACAGCGATAAGTGGTACTCATGGCACAGGTGGAGCGCTCTAGGGTTATACTTAGGGATTTGTGCAGTGATGACACTTCTAACACTTTCACTGAATATTGTAGACACGATTATTCCTATAGGCTATTTTCTTAATCGACCAATTCAAGTTGAGTCTACCCCTGCAACGCTTCTCTGGCTTGGCAGTTTTTTGGGCTATCCGCTCAAAATTGTGCATACTTATGGATCTGTCAATGTAGTCGGCCAGTTATCTGATAACATTTCTCTGTTAAGCTCATTGTGTTTAGTAGTGGGTTTGTTGTATACGTTTTGGTTGCAGTGGCGTGGCAAGTTAGATATTTATACTGCCAGTCTGTTAACGGTCTTGATAATAATGATCACGGGGAAAGTATTTAGTCCACAATATTTAATCTGGATTGCTCCGTTACTTGCATTCGTAGGAAAAGCTAACTGGAAATGGCTGATTACCTGGAGTATCGTAGGATTATTGACCACGTGGATCTATCCCAATATGTATGATTCTGTACCCCTTGTGGAAGTTCCGCTCCTACCGGCATTTTATCCCGTCGTTCTTGTGCGAAACCTGATTATTTTGGGATTTATCATCGTGCTACTTTATCAAGCTACGCGCAAAAGTTTCGTGGTGATGACGTAGTCTAGTGCTCTGTCAAGCTTGATTTGACGCGTTGGAGCCGGGCGACCGCAAGGGTCGCCCCTACATTTCCGTATCAAATGAACATTGACAGAGCACTAGTCAGCAAGTGTGTGAACTAGAGGCCGGTTCTAAGTTCCTCTTTTTCCTTCTCTTCAAGTGCATTTGTCACGGCAGGAGCTTGAGTGCGCTTGTGTTTGCGCAGGCGAAACACAATGAACGCTGCCAGGGCAGCAGCAACAATCAACCCTGAACCAAGCCAGCCTAGCGTAGCAGCTAGCCGTTCCACCTGCGCGAAGTTATCATGGAAAAAACGACCGGCGACATAGCCGAGGGTGCCAAAGGTCGTGGCCCACACAATACCTCCGGCTGCGTTGTAGATGAGAAAGGTGCGCCAATGCATGTGGTTAACGCCAGCCAGGAATGCGGCCCAGGCGCGTAGAACAGCAATGAAGCGGCCAAAAAAGACGGTCTTATCACCATGTTTTGCAAAGTAAAGCTCCGCGCGCTCAAGATGCTCTGGCTTAATAAAAACATATTTACCGAAGCGCACAACGAAAGCCCGGCCACCTGTACGCCCAATATAGTAGCCGATATTATCTCCTATGATTGCGCCAAAAGCAGCGCAGGCAATAACAAGAGGAATTTGCAATTGATGACTTACGGCGGCATAAAACGAGGCCAGAAGGAGCATTGTTTCGCCGGGGAAAGGGATGCCGGAACTCTCGATCATTATAAAAATCGCTACTGCCGGGTATCCTATAGTATTAAGGGCGTTTTGTAATGTTGCAAGTGAAATGAGCGCGGCTAGTGGCTCACCAAACCACAGGAATGCTTTGATATGCAAGATCGATAGCCAGCGCATGATGTATTTCCTTTTCTAAACGACGGCGCAACCAGATTCTTCGCTACGCTCAGAATGACAGGCTGGCTTTGCAATTATATGCTTATTGTAAACGACGGTGCAACCTGAATTTAGACCATCCAACGATTTAACACAAAAAGCACAGCCAGCGTTGCCTGTAGAAAGGGAAATGCAATCAAAAGTCCCAGATGTAGACGAGGATATTTAATGCTGAGAGCTGCTAATGTAATAAATGCAGGGAACATTTCGAGGACAAAGCGTTGGTTAGATACAAGTACATCGTGTTGCGCAATCGCGGGACTAATGAGCATATAGAAAAGCAACAGGGCAATCCAGATGTTATAGCTCATGCGTAGCCTGCGCCATCCCAAGATTGCCAGCACGATAAAGCTAATGGTAGCGGCAAGATCGAGAAGGAGATGAACTTCAAAGAAGGAGCCGAAGGGTTGGATCAGCAGGAGTTCGCGCAGTGCCGTCCAAATGCCAACCCACGGCCAGGTCGTATGTCGATCCCAGTGGCTTTGTACAGTGACAAATACCAGAGGATTCTGGAAGAGCTTCCAACAGTAGAAACAATAAATCAGGGTGCCTAGTGGAATGAGCAAGACGGGTGACAGCCTGGGCAACATACTCAGGAGTTTATGTGAAGCGCCTTGATCACTGGCTATGATGCTTTCCCTTGAAATCCACAATTCATAAAGATAGGGGATGATAAGAAACAAGCCCGCTGAGCGTGTCAAAGCGGCAAATAAGCCCAAAATGCCAGCTAACCACCACTTTTGACGGCGCATTGCCAGGAATGAGCTGGCGGTCAGGAAGAGAAAGAGGGATTCGTTATAAGCGGCAAAGAAGAAAAATGCTGTCGGGAAGATACACAGGTAGAGCAGTGTACGTCGTCCCACCTGATCACCGAGAGCATCAGCCGCAATCTGGTACAACACAAACAGGGCACCAAGTAGCGCCAGATTGCTGAGAAGCATGCCAATAGCAATGTAACCCTGATTGCCGAAGAGATACGCTATGCCTTTGATAAGCCAGGGAAAAAGTGGGAAGAAAGCTGTATCATAGATCGTTTGGTAGCCAAATTGGGCGATGCGTGTATAGTTAGCGGCATCCCAACGATTCCAGGAAGTGAGTAACGCCGTTATATTAACCGGCGTGACAGGGTATACATGTGGGGGTACGGGAAACAAAATAAAGCCGATAAAAGTAACCAGTACCAGTAGCAAGCGAGTTACTACAAACAACCAGATAATATCAGAAGTAGGAGCCCGTTTCATAACTTTTCCACCTGAGATACTGCATTACATGTAGGCGCTACACTTGCACACTATTTAATACTAACGTTTTGAGAAGCCGTTCAGGTACAATCAACCAGGGGTACTATGGTTTTGGTAAAAGTAAAATAGCCCGGTGACCCACAAAGGTCACCGGGCTATTTTACCGTGTAACTACTCTGCCAGCAACTCCTCAATTTTTTTCTCGATTGTCTGCGCAGTTGGGTAAAATGCAGTTTCCTCTGGCGCATTATAGGGAGCTGCAGGAGCCGGTAGCGCCGAGATGAATGTGGGGGTAGCATCGAGATCATAAAAGCAGTTCTGGACTATCCATGAATGGAGGTGTCGTCCAAAACTCGTCAGGTCGTATTCTTCTGTAACCACAATCACGCGGTTGGCCTCTCGCACGGCGGCAGATACAGCCTCTTCGTCAAATGGAGCGAGTGTGCGCAGGTCGACCACCTCGATCGCACCAGCGTTGCGGTTGACACTATTAGCAGCAGCTGTACAGGCCTCCAAGACCATCGTGCCCCAACAAAAAATAGCTACACTGGTTGATCCGTTGCCAATACGTACACGACGAGCTTTGCCGATTGGCAGCGTATAATAGCCGTCAGGGACATACCAAAATTCGGACATAGCTTCTATGATGTTGCCTTGACTATCTTTAGGTGGCTCAGAACGGTAGAGGCGTCCGCGTTCAAGAAAGGCTACGGGTGACTGTGATCGTGCCGCTTCGAGTAGCAGGCCCTTAGCGTCGAATGGAGTAGCAGGGCAAATCGTAATCATGCCAGGGACGCAAGTGAACCACTGCTCGCCAGCATTGGAATGACCGAAAGCGCCACCACCAGTTCCACTACTCGAGATCGGGCCACCACCACCGCTGCCGGACTTCGTGCGAAGAAGCAGAGGAACAGTCCAACTACCAAGGCTTTGATATGAGGTGCGAGCAGCCATGCGTATAGTCTGCGCTGCTGACTGGTGGTAGTCCACAAACTGAATTTCGGCGCAGCGGGCCTTTCCGTCTATCATGCCTGCGCCAGCGGCAATTCCAACGATTAACTGCTCATTGAGCGGGCTGCTGATAGCGCGGCCTGGAAATTGTGTCACGAGCTGTGCGGTTGCGCCGAATACACCGCCTTTAGGGCTACCGACATCTTGCCCATAAACAAAGAAGTCAGGATCACGCTGCGCAAGTTCTACCAATGCTTCGTTAATTGCGCCCAACATTGGCAGCTGCTTTTTCGTTCCTCGTGGGGTATTCTCCTGCCAGTCAGGTATATAGACAACATGCTGCATGATGCGTTCGGCTGACGGTTCAGGCTCCTGGAGCACCTGAGCCTCGGCGCGTTCCAGTTCAGCTCGAACTTCTTTACGGATACGCTCTATATCACCTTCCTGCAGGTGTCCATTTTCGACGAGCCAGCGACCGAAGTTTTTCACAGGGTCTTTGGTGGCCGTTGTTAATTCAATCTCTTCCTTTGTGCGATAGGCCCTAATGTCGGTGCTGCTGGAATGGGGATCGAGCAGGCCCATGCGCAGATGCATCAGTACGGGTCCTTGTCCTGAGCGTATTTGATCAACGAGGCGCGAGCTGGCTTGATAGGTTGCCATGGCGTCTGTCCCATCGACCTCCTCAGCGTAGATGCCACCACCTTTTGACCATTCAACAAGCGATCCTCCCCATTGGATGACCGAAGGGGTGGTGATGGCCCATCCGTTATCTTCAATCACTATGAGAACAGGCAATTTATGCACAGCGGTCTGGCGAAAGAGCGCGTTGAAATCATTGGTCGCCACTCCGCCGTCACCTGCGGAAAACATGATGATGTCTTTCGACTTGTGCCTCTGTAAAGAGAAGCCAACGCCACCAGCAAAAGGAGCAAGCGCGGCTACTTCACTAAAGGTAGGTAGGATGCGATGGCGTTTGCTGCTATAGTGCGAGGGCATATTACGTCCTGCGCCCATTGGCCCAGTTGAGCGTGAGTAGGCTTCACGCAAAGGGCCATAAATATCTCCTGTGCGTTGTAACCACGCTGCAAGGTCACGATAATAGAGGGCCATCCAGTCATCCTGGTTGAGGGCCGCAACGACTGCAGCCATACTTTCATGCCCTGCACATCCGATGTAAAAGGGGAAACGTCCCTGAGTTTTGCGAGTTTTGAGGATATCGTTGGTCACACGCGCGGTAACCATTATGCGATAGAGTGCGAGGATGTCCAGCGTCTCTGCTGTGGTACTGGCTTCCTTAGCCCGAATGTTTACTGTCATGCTGCCTCCGTGTCTACGTTGACTATATTGGCTTATTAAGGGTTAAGTAGTTGCTCGTTTATTATAGAATCCGTGTTTGCGAAAATGCAATGTGTTGGAGCAGATGTAGTTAAGGAGATGTTCCTCTGCCCCCAGGTTTATTGCGCCTATGGAGGGGTCGAGCATATAATTACGAAAGTTGTCAGGTGGTATTGCCGGAAGAGGGTGTTTAGCTCGATGTTAAGCTGGGAAGAAATTGAGGGGCGGGTTGAGGTAGCTGCGCCCTGACGTGTTAGTTCTTCTTGAGAAAGACTACAAGGAACATGAAAGAGTTTAAGTGGGAAGACTTTTATAAAATTACGAAAGACAAGCCTCACTGGCCTCTGCTGGCGCAAGCTGTATCTTTACTCACACACAGGGAATACGCCCTTGATCTTGGGTGTGGGGCAGGGCGAGATACGAGATATCTACTTGACCAGGGATTTTATGTTACGGCTGTCGATAGTAACCTTCAAGCGATTGCGCTACTGGCGGACTTTCCGCAGGATCGCCTGCGGGCGGTACAATCTTCGTTTGAAGCTTTTGAGTTTGAAACATACGACCTGATAAACGCTCACTTTGCTCTCCCTTTTACGCCTAAAGAGCGTTTCCACCAGGTTTTTGCGCGAGTTAAGCATGCGCTAAATCCAGGTGGAATTTTTGTGGGTCAATTCTTTGGGGTGAATGATGAATGGAATACTCCAGAAAACCGCATGACCTTTTTTACAAAGGACCAGGCAGAAGATGAGTTGAATGGATTGAGAGTAGTTGAGTTTCGTGAAGAGGACGTGGATGGTCATGTAGCAGATGGGACACCTAAGCACTGGCATGTCTTCCATATCATAGCTCAAAACGAATCTTAGCGGTGTAGAGTTTTTGTCATAAGTACGTCCTATGGTATACTTCAAAAGAGGATATAGGTGAGTCGCGGCAACTTTGCTTTATTATAGCAATCGCGCTGAAAATCGATGCCTGGAAGATGCCTTACTACTACTACTCTTTATCTATCGAGGTGGTCCGATGATCAATGCCGCAGCTCGATTGACAATTCGCTTGCTTGGTACTCCGGAGATCCTGATTGCAGGAGCACCTCTTCTCACCTTACATAACAATAAAGCCCGGGCGCTCCTGTTCTACTTAGCAGCTACTGGACAGGTGCATTCGCGTGATCATCTCGCGAGCCTTCTTTGGAGTGAAACCTCGGATAGTAATGCGCGCCATTCGTTACGTACCAGTCTCTACCAGCTTCGCCAGGTCTTGCAAGCTGAGGGGACAAGCGAAATACTTATTGGGGACGGTGATCAAGTGTATCTCAGGCTTGGTGATGATGCATGCGACATTCGTCGCTTTCATCGATTATTGACTGCAGGCGGCGAGGAAGCGTTGAGCGAAGCTATTTCCTTGTATCGTGGCCCGCTACTACAGGGCTTTGCACTTTCAGAGGCGCCTGTTTTTGAAGAGTGGGTACGGTTTGAGGAAGCGAGGTTGCATCATGAGTGGTGAAGATGGCATAGGCAAGAGTCGCCTTGTATACTTTAGCTTGTGATCAGATTAAGCCTACTGGAAGCGAGTGGTGCTGATGAACGAGTTCCATTATACCTCTTATGCTCAGGAAGTTATCTTTGGAGCTGGCTCGCTGGCTCGACTGGGAAATGTCATAGAACAGTTTCACTGGCGGCGTTTAATGCTCTGCTCGACTGGCTCTATGCGCCGGGGAGGTCATATCGCGCGGATTGAGAAAGCGCTTGGAAGTCGATTGGTAGCGGTCTACGAACATGTTCAACCACATGTTCCCGATTTCCAGGTTGAAGTAGCTCTGGCGTTGGCGATCGAGAAAGAGGTTGATGCGCTTATCGGTATGGGTGGAGGCAGTCCGATCGGGATGGCAAAAGCTGTCAGTCTGGCATTGGAGGAGAAACGCACCGGTCGACCAGCGCGAGCCGCATTTCCTACTGACCAGCCGCTCGTGCCTGTGGTCGCTATACCCACTACCTATGCAGGTTCTGAGATGACACCGGTCTATGGCATTACCTACCATAACGAGGGATCAGCTCGCAAGATTACGGTAACGGACCCCAAAGTCACACCAAAACTTACGATGTATGATCCGTTGTTAACGCTTGATCTCTCACCGGATATGACCGCATCGACCGGTATCAATGCGTTGGCCCACTGCATCGAAGCCCTGTACTCGATTACGCGCAATCCGCTCTCCACGTCAGCGGCGCTTCGTGGTGTGCATGCTATTTATACTGCGCTACCGCGTTGCTACGCTATTGGTGATGACCTGGAAGCCCGTACGGAAATGCTGGTAGGAGCGTTTCTGGCTGGCACGGCGCTTGCTCATGTCACAATGGCTTTGCATCATGGCTTATGTCACACTCTGGGTGGTGCGGCAGGTGTGCCGCATGGTGTCGCCAATAGCATCGTGCTACCCCATGCTATGCGCTTCAACCTGGATGCGACTGCTCCACAACTGGCTCAGGCTGCTGAAGCCATGGGAATAGGGCGCGATAAATCTGGGCGGGATAAAGGGCGCGATAAATCTGGCCCCTACGAAAGTGAAGAGGGTGCCGCTGAGGAAGCTGTGCAAAGAATCTACGATTTGATTGGGCAAATGAATTTGCCCCAACACCTGCGCGATGTTGGTGTTGACGAGGCCGAGCTACCTCACCTGGCGCAAGTGGCTCTACAAAGTCGCGCAGTGCAAAGTAACCCCAAACCGATTACCGATGCTGCACAGATCGAGGCAGTGCTGCGGGCTGCGTGGTGAGGGAAGGGAAACGTTCATTAGAGAGAGGGAGGTGAATCGAAGATACATTTTGACTTACGTTTGTCATGGCTAACCCTGTTGTTGTTTCAAAAAACTAAAGGAGGATACCTAAGAATTTAGGTAGAAAGGAGCCCTGGAGGTAAAGCTATGTCCAAAATCCAAGTTCAAGGCGTACATCACATCACATTCGTCGGCTCTAACCGCGAGACGACCATTGATTTCTACCAGGGTGTACTGGGTATGCCCCTGGTGTTCGAGCAACCCAACCTGGACGTTCCAGAGGAGACGCACCTCTACTTCGATGCAGGCGATGGACGGCTGATTACGTTCTTCGTGCGTCCTACGCGGTCAGATGACCCTGCACCCAATCCACAGGGCATTGGTAACCTACATCATCTTGCTCTGACTGTTTCGCATGCCGTTTACACCCAGGTCGCTGAACGGCTGAATGAACGCGGCATCTGGAACACAGGCAACATTGATCGAGGGTTTATGGATTCGATCTACTTCCGAGATCCTAATGGACAATTGCTCGAACTAGCTTGCTTTAAGTTCGTCCCGCCAGAAGGTTATACGTATGCGGATGTCCTCCATGCAGCGCATCGCATTCGGGTAGCTCAGGGCGCTTACAACATCGATGACTCTCACTTAGCCGATGCAATTGCCGAACTGGCTGGGCGAAAAGCTATTTCTCTTGAAAGCGTGGAGGTATAGCTGAGATGGTATCTGCCTCCGAGGTCGTTCCACGACACCTGGGAACCCTGTGGGTATTGGATCTTAACAAGCCTTTGTTGATTGGCCCTATGCCCCGTGTAGCGGTGACTTTCCAGCGCGCTGGTCCGGAGGCAGCCCCATCGCTTGCCCATGCGATGGGGTTCGATGATTCCGAGGAAGTGCTCCAGCGTTTTGCTGCCGGGAAGAGATGTTATAGCGGTACTGTCGCGGGCGTACTTGCCACATATGGCTGGGTGACATTTGATGAAGAATTGATTGGAGAGTTAGGCCTGCGCATTCGTCTTGCACCCGGTGAAGCCTACATCTGGGACTGCGCAACGTTACCTGAGTATCGAGGATTGCGTTTATATCCTGCTCTGCTGTGGCATATTATCAATGACTTACGGGCAGAAGGACTATGGCGGATATGGATTGGCGCAGATGCAGACAACCTGCCCTCCCAGAGAGGGATAGTACTGTGTGGCTTTCAACCGATTGTAGATATGGTGCTGGACCGTGTTCTGGCGATACGCATGTCCTGGGCGCGTGGATGCCCTGGCGCGCCTGAACAGCTTGTGGAAGATGCTCGCCGTAAGTTACTCGGTGGGCGTCACGAGGCCTGGTTGGCTGCGTTATCGTCGTGCAGTTCGAGAACTACAGGTGATCTTTCATGTTGATGTAGAAAGTATTGAACTCATGACTGAACATTCTAACGTGATTCAAGGGCCGCACCAGGGTCAACCGGTGCTGGTTGCTGGCGATCCAATCGACCGCGCGAAGGCTGCGATGTTGATGATACATGGACGAGGCGCAACAGCGGAAAGTATCCTGGAACTGGCTCTTGAGTTGAAACAACCTGGTTTTGTCTATCTTGCGCCACAAGCAGCGGGGAATACCTGGTATCCAAACAGTTTTCTCGCTCCAATTATTAGTAATGAACCATGGCTTTCTTCCGCACTTACTGTCATTACTCATGTGCTTGCCCAATTGGCAGAAGCAGATATCGCACTTGAACGCACGATGATCCTGGGTTTCTCACAGGGAGCATGCCTATCGCTGGAGTTTGTAGCTCGTCATGCAAAACGATATGGAGGTGTTGTGGGTTTAAGTGGGGGACTCATCGGGCCAGATAGCACGCCGCGTGATTATGCTGGTTCTCTCGCGGGAACCCCTGTCTTTCTTGGGTGTAGCGACATAGATCCCCATATTCCGAAGAAGCGGGTTGAATTCTCTGCTGAACTATTGCGAAAACTGGGAGGGGATGTAACTGCGCGGCTCTATGCTGGGATGGATCACACGGTCAATCGGGATGAGATACGGTTTGTTCGAGCCATGATGGCTGCATTGATTGCGGAGTGATATTTCCTTGCGTTTAGATGAGAAAGATGTGGTGCTTACTGGCTGTCACCCCCAGCGAAGCGAAGGGTCTGGCTCGATGGGCGTCGAGATGCTTCGCTGCGCTCAGCATGACAGTTGTGTGGTCTGGCTCGATGAGCGAAGATTCAACCTGGCACCAATCCCTGATCTTCCTCTGTACTGGTGCGTTGTGCCCGGATTATCGCGCTTTGCTGGTTTAGCATTGCATCCTCAACGCGCTGCCGGTGCTTGGGGAGGGTGTTGCTGGGGAGAGCGCCTGGCGCAAAGTAGCGATTCTCGCGAACCTCTTCAGTTGGTTGGAGCATTCCACCGATGGTGCGACAGCGAAACGTCAACACGACTTCTTGCTTTTGCGGTTTAGAATACACACCTGCTAACCGTTCCACTTCGACCTCTAATCCTGTCTCTTCACGCACTTCACGACAGAGAGCCTCATCGACCGTCTCTCCTGCTTCCATCCCTCCACCAGGTAAATTCCACCAGTCGATGTCACGTCGATGTCCCAGGAGGATACGTCCCTCATCGTCAAAGATCAGTGCGTAGACACCGATACGAAAAATAGGCGAGCTGCTCTCTGCATCTAAAGGCTTCGTCATTATCACTCCTCCTGGGATCATCATCGATCAAAATAGTTTTTCGTCGTGTTTCATTTTACCATGTGGACGTGGTTCTTGATTGAGCCTATAATTGGAAATAGGGGTTAATACTCTGTATCACTGTTGTCGAATACCGCATGATGATTCATCAATTGAGCACATCACTTTTCAAAAGATTAGCACCGCCCACTAAAGCGAAGACTGAGCGGGAAAAGCATCTCGCACAAAACGCTGCAGCTCGAAAAGTCACATGGTTATTGCTGGGACATTGAAGAGATCAAGGATAATTTGATGCTAGTAGCTTACGGGCCAGAAGGTCAACCTGTGGTGGCTGATGAGATACAATTGGAGCAGTTACAGCGCTGGTCGCATGAGCGCGTATTATACTGCCCTAATTGTCGTGGAGTGGTGCATGTGCGAGGTGGGCTGGAGAAACGTATTCAGCTACACTTTGCACACCAGAAAGGCGAGTGCCCGTGGAGTAGCGAATCAGAGACATTGCAACACATGCGAGGGAAGATAGTGCTGGCTGAGTGGTTGCGCAAGCAGTTTCCTGAGGCACGTATCTCCCTGGAAGAACGATTACCCGAACCCAACCGTATCGCGGATATCTTTGTTACTCATGCTAATGGGCAACGATGGGCAGTAGAGTTTCAATGCGCACCTCTTAATATTGATGAATGGCGACTTCGCCATACTGCTTATCGCAAGGCGAGCATTCAGGATACCTGGGTTATTGGTAGTAATCGGCGGGAGAAACAAGAAGCCTTCATCCAAGCGATACTTGTTCTGGCGCATGAGGTGATGTTTCTTGATCCACTGGCCATCCCACCGCACGTGTGGTTGCGCTGGGCGGTCACGCGTGAGACTGTGCAGGAGTGGCAGACTGGAACAGGGTGGACTCCATCTCTGGAAGGATGGATCGGTCATACTCCTACAAAATACGGCGCGACGTTAAGTGGCCAATTGCAGGAGGTGCGTTTGGGAGTGGATGGCAAATTGATTCATCCTGATCGCTCGGCGTTGGAAGCACGCATTGGGCTGCTACGGACGATGAGCGATGCTCAATCCATTGATGCAGCATTGCTGCATGCATATCTCTGGCCGATTGTTGGCGAAGAAGTTTTGTATGTGATACTATTTCCTATGGTACGTGCCTATCTGCGTGATCCCGATTTGTTGAGACGCTACAACTACGGGCGCGGCTGTGGAGATCAACCCGTTGACAGGACGGATATGCATCGAGTTCGGCAGGCTCGTACATGGCTTGTAAGGTTATCACAGCAAGGATTCCCTCTTTCCAGGTTAGAGGAGCTGGCAAAAGAGATTCCTCTTGTTGGCCCGTACGCGGCTTTTGCGAACTTTGTAGAAATGCTAGCGTTCCTCTCCAGGAGTGAAACCGAAAAGCAAGGTTAAACGTATTTAGAGTGTTAGTCAGCGGTTTAGCTGGAGCATGTGTATTTACTTTAGCTATGTGAGGACACGCTGGCGAAAA
Source organism: Chloroflexota bacterium (assembly GCA_046726655.1). GTDB lineage: Bacteria > Chloroflexota > Ktedonobacteria > Ktedonobacterales > Ktedonobacteraceae > DATMNR01. The sequence goes on along the minus strand of JBKPAZ010000177.1, from coordinate 2,616 downwards.
AAGGAAGGAAGGAAGTTAAAAGATGAGAAGATTTTTTACAGGTCTACTCCTTGGGGTGGGTATCGGCTTGCTGATAGCGCCGGTGAGCGGCGAAGAAATTCGCCGCCAATTGGCTGAGCGCTTCGCGGAGTGGCGCGGATACCTGCCGGAAAACGAGCAACTCAACCAATACATGCAGCAGGTTTCTGAGCGTGTCTCGCAGACAAGTAGCAACCTGAAAGACTATGCCCAACAGGCTGTATCGAAGGTGAAGGATACTGGAAGTTCATTGGGTGAACTGGGTCAAAAGGCTGGCTCTGATGTGATGCAGGCGGGCCAGGATGTTGTCGAAACGACAAAGCAGACTGTACAGTCAGCGAAGCAAAGCGCACAGACAACTAAGATAGATACTGCTGGTAGCAACAATCAATAAAGGCAGGTAGATAGCGCCCTTGCGGGCGCTATTAATATTTGTAGAAGTGCTGGCGGGTCTCCTCTTCCGGCGTTTTATCTTTGAAGAACGCCGCCTCGTTGCGTTTGACTGCGATATAGGATGTAGCCAGGAGCGGGCCGAGCGCTTCTTTCAAGACGTCATCGCGTTCCAGTTCGTCCAGGGCTTCATCGAGTGAGGTGGGGAGACGACGGATACCCCGTTTTTCGCGTTCCTCATCACTATAGTTGCCCGGGTCAATCTCTTGCGGTTCACCCGGGTCGATGTTGTTTTGAATGCCATCCATGCCAGCCGCAAGCAATGCTCCAATTGCCAGGTATGGGTTGCCGCTGTGGTCGGCTGGTTTGAGTTCCAGGTTGATTGACTCAGCCTCGCGACCCCAGAACATAGATGGGATGCGGATGGCTCCCTCACGGTTGTCGAAGCCGTAAGCTTCATAGGCAGAGCTCCAGTAATGCGGAAGCAGGCGATGGTAGGAGTTTGGACTGCCACAGGTGATGGCTACCAGCGCACGGATATGACGTAGTACCCCACCAATGAAATACCGGCCGAGCTGGCTAAGCCCACCACGCTGCGTGGCATCGTAGAATACGTTTTTACCTGCGTGTTCGCTTCCACTGTTGCCCCACAGACTCAAGTGAATATGAGCACCACTACCAGCCTGATCCAGGAAAGGCTTGGGGGCAAAACTCGCTGTTAAATCGAAGGTGCGCGCCACACCACGTACTGTCTCGCGCACCAGGCAGACGTTATCTGCCGCTCTCAGTGCATTAGCGTGGTGAATAGAAAGTTCCTGTTGCGATGGGCCAAGTTCTGCGTGGAATAGTTCGATGGAGACACCTTGGGATTCTAACGCTTCCAGGATGGCATCGATGACTTCAGCCTGGTCGTCCAGGCCGATACTACTGTAACAGAGACTGTAGTCCGCGGGAATGTATTTCTCATTCTCTTTACGAGCAAGATAAAATTCGTGCTCTATAGCAGCTTCGGCGAGCATGCCATGTTCGGCCAGGCGCGCAATCATGCGTTTGAGGAACGTGCGAGGGCATGCTTCCCAGGGTTTGCCATCCAGGAGAATCAAATCGCACATCATACTACCGCTGCTTGGAGCGTAGGGCAGAACCACGAACGTATTGGGATCGGGTATCAGGCGAAACTCACCGACCGGCCCCATGCCTTCGACCGGGGCGAGTGTCTCGACTCCGGTAAAAGCCTGCATTGCCAGAGTCTGGCCAATACCTTCTTGAATACGTGTGGGAAGTTTACTCGCGTGGGTAGCCTTTCCGCGAATAATTCCGCCATTGTCGCAATACAAAAATCGTACAAGTCGAAGATTGGCCTCGCGTGCCTGTCGCACGACATCCTGAGCATTCATCGACGCTTCCTTCTCCTTTTCTTTCCAGGTAGAAATGTTAGATGCCTCCCTTGTAGGTGCATGTGAGAGGAAAAGAACTGCTAAATGGTTGCTAAGCGTAGTATAGCAGAGGGATCAGGATAAGACAAGAATCGATAGGTTTTGTGATACAATTGCGAAAATAATAAAGGGAGGAAAGGTCTGTCGCGATCGGCAGCGAGATGCGCAGGCTGCGCTGATCCTTCGCTACGCTCAGGATGACAGGGCTGGACCTTGCTGTTGATGAGGAACTGTCACGTCCATTTGAACCATGCCTAAAAAAGCGATATCATTCCTGGCCAGGTGACACAGGTACGCCCAGCCCTGGTGCACCGAGTTGCGATGTTCTGAAATCCTGTGACGTGCGGGCCAGCATCTCAAGTCCTAGCAATGCGCGGCGGACACGTTCACGACCAGTCTGCACCGCTACCTGTTCGAGATGCACGCCACTAGGATAGATGTTCGGTGCGTTGCGCAACCCAAACTTGAGATAAATAGGTGCCGCTACGCGGACAATCTCGGCGATCTCGTGGTAGCGTGTGAATCCCCCCAACCCATCGGGACTCTCGATGTACAAGTCTATCGCTATCGAAATGACCTGGCGCAATGCGGCAAGCCTCGCCAGCGAAATATCAGAGGCGACATTGATCGTGTTCAACCCGTTATCGACCAGCAGCTTGATACCCAGCGGATTAGCCGCGCCGAGCAGCGCTGACGCCTTTACAACCAGGTCACGAGGCAACATACCTCGCTGGCGCGCCTGATTAATAAGCCACAAGAGGCCTTCATCGGC
>JBKPAZ010000176.1:0-9306 GCA_046726655.1 Chloroflexota bacterium | reverse complement strand
GGGAGTAGTTGTGCCCGTTGGAACCGGACTTGGGCTGGGTGTCGCGGTAGCCGTCGGACTTGGGCTGGGCGACGGTGTTGGCGTTGGTGGTGGTGTAACCCCTCCAGCAACATCCCGCGCGATATTATAAATATCCGGCGAGCCCCAACCACTGGCCTCATCGTACCCCGCAGTCGCAGGATAAAAGAGATTGGTGCCGCCGGTGACATCGTGGAACGGCGGAAACTGCTGTGTAGCATTCTGCAGGCCATACAGCACCGGATTGGCAAAGCCGATGCGAGATTTCTGCTGCTTTTGCAAATACTCATTGATGAGTGCGGTACTTCCTGCCCAGAGAGGTGCAGCCGCGCTGGTGCCTCCTACCTCTAACCAACCGCTTGACGGACAGCCTGATGCAGGCGCGGTGCAGTAGACAGCATACCCGCTCGCGGGGTCAGCATCGGCTGAGACATCCGGCACCTCGCGGTTGCCGTTGCTGTACGGGTTTTGTACACCCGGGCCTGTCTGCCAGCTCGGCTCCTTAAAGAAACTGCTGATGCCACCACCACCGCCAGCACCTTCAGGGCTACGTTGTGTGTCGCTGGGGTTACTCCATACCGTTTCGCTGCCGTAGGCTCCATTCTTCACCTGCAGGTTGGTACCACCCACACCCGTGATATTGGGGTCGCCTGCCGGCGAGTCGACCGCCAGGTTGGTATCGTTACAGTCATAGGCGCCAGAATCACCGGAGGCGGCATACATCGAGATGCCCTCGGCAGCGCCCTGGCTGAGGATGTGATCAAGGGTTTGCAGTTCGGCGTTCCCACTCTGCGCCTCGCATTCACCCCAACTGATCGTGGCGATCTGGGCTTTCTTATCAGTAACGATTTGATTGTACGTGTCGTTGACGCCCTGCGTCGTATTCGGCCCCTCGTAGACGATTTGGGCTGCCTTGGGCGCCATCGCCGCCACCACCTCGATATCCAGGTCGACCTCTATTGCTCCCGCACCGGCGGAGCCATCGAACCCATCTACCAGGATCGTGCTGATGCTGGGATTGCCGAGCTTGTAGGTCTGGAAATACTGCGTCACATCGCTGCTGGGGTAGCCATCCAATTCGAAGACAGCGACCGTCTGGTTGCTGCCCTGGACACCCGCTTGCAGCAAGGGGGTGGCATCATACGCGCCATTCAGGTCTGCCGGTGTGTAGCCTCCACCCGGTCCCGCGTGTGGTTGAGTGACCAGAGAGTGAGGGATACTAGTAAGAGCAGACTTGAGTTTTCCATATTTTGGATGGAGAAGTTGGAAGAGCGGATGTAGATGCACACTGTTATCGAGGCCGCCGATCGAGGCGACAATTGAGGCCAGCGAGCCAGGGATGGTGGGAGCAGTGGCGTTGGCGTAGAACACGTTCGCTCCTAACTGGTAGGTATTGATCGACACGTGAAAAGCTGCCTCGGCCTGGGCAACCGTGGCGCTGGCATCAATCAACAGGCGATTGCTAGAAAGATGCGTGATGCGCAATCCCTGGTGCCGTAGATAATCGATGACCTGTTGCTGCTGCTCGGCTGTCGGGCTAAACTCGTCCACAAACTGCTGTGGCGAGAGAAAGTGATGATACGCGGGAGACTGAGGGTTATACATGTCGCTGAGCAATGATTGGAGTTCCTGCTGGTTGCGCAGTTGCAGTCCTACTGAGAGATTGAGTTGCTGCGTTGCGCTCGCTGCCCCCACTACATGGGCATGACGGACAAGTGGAACGGTTTGATTCGTGAATACGTATGGGGAATCTTGCCTGGCTCTGGCGATGAATGCAACACTGAGAACACTGATAGCTACTAAAATAAGTGCGACACTGGCTATTCCGAGCTGGCGTACAAGCGTGCGCTGCATATAGCCCTCCACTTCTAACGATATACGAAACGATAGGTTGACATACAATGATAAACGTTGAAAAGGTGGAGGTTAGGGGAGATCTAAATGGTAGAGACTATCTTAAGTGGAATATTGTGAGAAAGATGCTTGTTTGTAACCAAAAACGTTTCATTGCTAATATTTTGCTAAATTGAAACAATTTGCGACGTAATTACGTGTAGATAAAATATCCGAGGGATTCGAGTGGAGAAGGATGATGATAGTTGTGCTTGGCAAAATTTGTCATTGCAGTGATTAGCGCATATAATCAGTACGGTATCATCAAGAATTTTGTGACGTACAGAGGACAGCAATTAAGGAGTAGCAGCGGCATGGCAAAAATCGCGTTCCAGGCCATAACCAAGCAGTTTCCGGGCTCTACTAAACCTGCAGTTGATGCTGTTACATTCGAAGTAGTAGAAGGTACTACCTGTATGCTGGTTGGTACCTCTGGCTCGGGTAAGACAACCCTATTACGCATGGTCAATCGCCTGATAGAACCTACTTCTGGCGAAATAATCATCGATGGCAAAAACATTCTCGAGGAAAATCCGATTTTGCTGCGCCGTCGCATCGGCTATGTCATTCAACAGGTCGGCCTCTTTCCGCATATGAACATTGCTGAAAATATTCGTGTGACTGCAGAGATTGCCGGTGGCTGGTCGAAGGAGCAGCTAGCTGAGCGTGTCGACGAACTACTTGAACTGGTTGGTTTGCCACCGGCAGAGTATCGCAAGCGATTCCCTCGTCAACTCTCAGGCGGCCAGCAGCAGCGCGTGGGACTGGCAAGGGCGCTCGCAACCGACCCCGGGATCCTGCTGATGGATGAACCCTTTGGCGCACTTGATGCCATCACCCGTGCCCGCATGCAGGATGAATTGTTGCGCATTCAACGCGATGTACACAAAACCATTCTGTTTGTCTCGCATGACATCGAAGAGGCATTCAAGCTCGGAGATATGATTGCCGTGCTGCATGATGGTCGATTGATGCAGCTTGGCACTCCAATAGAACTGCTTGCGAAGCCAAGCAACGAATATGTACGTAAGCTGGTTGGAGCGGATAGTATTCTACGCCAGCTTCAGTATTTACCCGTTACTGATGCGCTAGATGGCAAGCCAGAGGCGGTGTCTTCGGCACATTGGGGAGATATTCCAACAACTTCTTCTGATGCTACCTTGCTCGAAGCCATGTTGAAACTCCTCGAAACCAATGCCCCCGCTCTCGCTGTACAGAACAAAGATACACAAGAATCTCTCGGATACATTACCCTCGCTAGCATTAATCACGAGATAACCAGGACGCGCAGTAACGAAACCAGGCCCGAAGAGACAAGAATATAAGTCACAATATGATGAGTACATACATTAAGGGAGTTTCATGCAATATTTACTGCAACCCTACAATTATGATCTGAGCGATCCAAACAGTATTCCTAACCTGTTTTTACAGTCGCTGGAGTTAGTCGGTATCACTATGTTTATTTCGATCATCATAGCTATTCCAATAGGGTTACTTGTGGCTCGCTACCGACGACTCTACCTTCCTATCATCACTGCTTCAGGCCTGCTGTACACGATCCCTAGCATTGCGGCATTTGTTTTGCTCATCCCTATTACTGGATTGTCCCTTGCAACAGCTATCATTCCGCTGGTTGTCTATAACATGCTCGTACTGATCCGTAACACTTCAGCAGCCGTAAACGGTATTGACCCCTTGTTAATTGAAGTGGGACGGGCAATGGGAATGAAACGTTACCAGGTCCTGTTCCGCGTTACTTTGCCTTTAGCGCTACCCGTCATTGTCGCGGGTATACGTATTGCAACGGTGACAACGATCGGTATATCGGCTTTAGCTGCATTGGTAGATCAGGGGGGATTAGGGAATCTGATTTTTCAGAATATTGTGACCGGTGATTACAATGCAGTCGTAGCAGGAGCTATTTTAATTGCTTTCTTCGCTATTGCGGCTGATCTTTTGCTATTGGCTTTACAAACATGGCTTAACCGGGGACGTGGCGCAGTGTCGATTGCATAGAAGGGAGAGATCGGTTTCAATGCAATATATCAACTTTATCCTGGACCCTGCCAACGACTTCCTGGGACATACCATCGATTATCTGAAGATCTGTGGCTTTTCTATTGTTGTGGCGATAATCATTGGAGTTACCCTGGGAGCATTGGTCTCACGTAATGCGTTCCTTGCTTTTCTTGCACTAAACGCGAGCGGCCTGTTGCGCGCAATTCCCATTATCGCAGTTCTCATATTGTTTGTCCCTATTTTTGGCATCGGCTTATTACCCGCCGTTATTGCCTTGATTGTGATAGGCATCCCACCTATCTTGCTCAATACGTACACAGGAATTCGCGGAATTGACCCGGCTATGATTGAGGCAGCAAAGGGAATGGGGATGACGACCATGCAGATCGCCACCCAAATACAAGCGCCACTCGTCACACCACTCGTTGCGGCAGGCATTCGCACCTCGGCGGTGCAGATCATCGCGACCGCAACGCTGGCTGCGTTTATCGGTGCAGGAGGCTACGGGGATTACATTGTAGACGGTTTCAATACCTTCAATTATACAGAACTCATCGTTGGAGCTGTCTCCGTAGCTATTCTGGCAATGCTCGTAGAAGTGTTTATGAGTTGGTTACAGCGCGCCTTGACTCCTGAAGGCCTGAAAGTGCAGGAGCAGGCAGCAATAGCCAATGCATAGCCTTGGAAGCCATCCCGCCAATGCCGCTCGGTCGCGGACGAGCCTGATAAATCAGCTCTCTACGCTTCGCGTCAGGCAGGATGCAAGGCAGTATAGAATTTCGTGCAGAATTGCGTCTGCACATATTTCGTTGGTTCGTTCTATGTATTAGGAGGTTAACATGACTTTTCACAAGCATTCATCAGGAGCGAAGTTCTTACTACTGTTCGCTCTTATCCCCATGCTCATCTTGTCGGCATGCGGTGGTTCCTCTGGGAGTTCTTCCAGCAGCAGTGGGACATCTACGCCAACAAAAGTGCCGATAACAGTTGGGAGCAAACTCGATCCTGAAGCTCAGCTACTTGGTGAGATGTATGTCTTGCTGCTTCAGAAGGCTGGCTACACAGTTACCCCAAAATTAGCTCTAGGACAGACTCCTGTCGTGTTTAATGCACTCAAGAGCGGCGCAATTGATCTGTACCCAGAGTTTACCGGGACAGGGCTGAATATCCTGCAGGTTAAGTCATCCTACAATCCACAACAGGATTATCAGACTGTCAAGAACGGCTTCGAGCAACAGTATCACATAACATGGCTCGATCAAGCGCCTTTGAATGATGGTTACGCCCTTTGTACTTCACAGGCAGAATCTACGAAGTTGGGGGTCACCAGCCTTTCGCAACTGGCTCCTAAGGTACCGCAGTTGACGCTGGCAACACAGAGTGATGGTGTTACCTTCTTCGATAATTTAGAGTCAACTTATGGATTCAAAACAGCTAGTTTCAAATCAGTCAAGAAGGTTGACTATTCAATCGGTTTCTCCGCCGTGAAGAGTGGACAAGCGGATGTTACCGAGTGCTACACAACTGACGGATCGGTTCTAACGCAAGGCTTCATCTTTCTCAATGATGATAAGCATGGGTTTACAGAATTCCATCCTGCGCCTATTGTACGTGACTCTGTGCTACAGAGCGATCCTGGTATTGCCAATGCCCTCAATCCGCTGGCACCGGATCTGACTACTGATGTGAGCATTGCATTACAGCAACAGGTAGCAATGAAAAAAGCCAGCGGTACGCCTGTCAGCGAGGCAGTCAAAGAGGTCGCAACATCTTTCTTGCAGAGTAAAGGGTTGTTGTAAAGCATCTGGCATCCGCAAGAAGCAAGCGGGCGAGGGCGGGGCTTGCCCCGCCCCTACACGCGAAGCACGACAAAGCTCATCAGGCTGGTGTTGTTGCAGCCAGCGCTTTCTCCATGGTATGTGCATCGTGACCACGCAGGTGCTCACGAATGGCAAGCGCGGCAGCGGCGCCTTCACCTGCGGCGCTGACCAATTGTTTGGTACTTCCTGCCCGCACATCGCCTGCAGCGAAAATGCCCTCGGTGCTGGTCTGAAAGTCGATACCCGTCAGAATAAAGCCCTGGGTGTCCAGTTTGGCAATATCCTTGAATGGTTTACTGTTTGGGTTCAGGCCAATAAAGAGGAAGACACCTGGAACATGCAACTCGCTGATCTCTCCCGTCTTTCTATTTTTGTAGACGACAGTATCCAGGTGATGATCCTTGCCTTTGAACTCGACGACCTCGGTATGGAAACGTACCTCCATCTGAGGCGAGGTCATCGCTTTGTCGACAGCGATCTTATTGGCGGTCAGCTCTGAGCCACGCGCAAGGATGGTGACTTTTGGGGAGAAGCGGGTGAGGAATGCAGCCTCTTCCACCGCGCTATTGCCGCCGCCAATCACGGCCACTTCGCGCCCTTTGTAAAAGGGACCATCGCAGGTGGCACAGAAATGCACGCCTGCGCCAATGTAGTCGTCTTCGCCTGGCACGCCCAGGCGTTTATAGGTCGAGCCAGTGGCGATCAACACGGCATTGCTGCGGTACCTGTTGCCAGATCTGGTCTCGACAAAGTGTGCATCCTCATCGTTGCCAACTTTTACCACGTTCTGTGCCGAGAGCAGCTCGACGCCGTAACGCTTCGCCTGCTCGATGACGCGCTCCGCAAATTCCGCCCCCGTCACGCCCTCGGGGAAGCCAGGATAGTTATCGAGGCGTTCAGTAATGCCGGCCTGCCCTCCCAGGCCGCTGCGCTCGATGACCAGGACGTCGTAGCCATCGCGCGCTACATAAATAGCTGACGTCAGGGCTGTTGGGCCACCTCCGACGATAATGAGATCGTAAAACTCGCATTTGGCTTTCGTTTCAAGCCCCAGTTTCGCCGCCAGGTCTGCGTTCGATGGCTCGATGAGGATTGAGCCATCCTCAAATACGAGAGTAGGGATAGTCAGGCCGCCATTTTGTACCTTCTGCACGAAGGCCTGTCCTTCCATATCCTCTTCGATGTTGATAAAATCATAGTGGACGCGCTGCTCACCAAGAAATTTCTTGCTGCGCTTGCAGTCGCTACACCACTCGGTGCCATAGAGCTTGATATTGGTATGAGACATAATAACGATTGGTTCCTTTCGCAAGTATAGTGTGAATTAGAACAACAGAGATTTACCGGCTATCCGCAAGGGATACCCCTGCATTTCATAGACATGGTATCACCAAAATGCAGGAATGTTACAATAACAGTATAGGAAGATATGCCAAATCGCACAACGTTAACAGAAGCTGAGATTGCATTCGCGCATGCACAGCGGATCGCCCGGCTGGCTACTGCTGATATCGATGGGCATCCCCATATCGTGCCTGTCTGCTATGCTTTTGACGGTACACGGTTTTTTATACCATTGGATGAAAAACCGAAGAAAGTAGATGAAAGCAAATTACGGCGCGTACGCAACATTGAAGCACGTCACGAGGCGTCGCTACTGGTCGATCAGTACGATGACGACTGGTCACGCCTGGGGTATGTGCTGATACATGGGCATGCCCAATTGGTTCAACCCGGAGAGCCAATGCACGCTGATGCGTTGGAATTGCTACGTGAGCGCTACGTTCAATACAAGACGATGGAGTTGGAAAGGCACCTGGTGATCGTGATTACGCCGGATAGTGTGACGTCGTGGGGGCCAGCGATTGGCAGGTAGTATTCCGGGCAACTGCGAGGTTCGTCCCGGGCATCGAGTTGCGGCTAGTCGCAAGACCACCTCCTTTCCCCAAGGGCAACCGCAAGGGTCTCCACCCCATTCCACACCACACCTGCCCTTACAAAGACTACGAGGAGGTGACGAGCTGTTACGGGTCATGGTGAGAGCGTGGGAGGTGAGGATGAGTGGATGTGACACTGGCTGTCGCCCGAAAAATTCACTTGCTTACCATTACGTTTCCTGCTGATTCTTTGCACGTTCTTCTTTCCAGGAGGCGATGAATTCCTGTTTGGTTTTCTCACGTTCTTCTTTGTCTCTCTGGAGTTCTGATTCAAGGTTACTACGAGTCAAGGAGGCGAAGAATTGCAAGAGATTTTCTTTCTGCTCTTTGTGTTCGTTCAAAACTACGTCGCGATCTATTTCACGAAACTCAGTGAGAAGTTCCATCTGCGATTGAGGAGCAGCTTTTTCTATGCTTTTCATGATGTCCTCTGCAACATACGTGGGACGCTTCATCAGCACTGCCAGGGCAAGTGCGTCGCTGGGTCTTGCATCTAAATCGTGCTCTCCACTTGCATCAGAAATGGTGATTACTGCATAGTAAATGTCATCCTTGCAGGCTTCAATACGTGCCTCTTTGAGCTGTATGCCTGTAACTTCGAATAGAGATGCCATGAGATGTGCAGCCATGGGCCTTGGGGGAGAGATTTCGGTGAGACCGGCTGCTATTGTCAATGCCTCGGCTTTCCCGATCCAAATAACGAGACGAGTATCATGCTCATCCTTCAAGACCACAAAACATTGCCTGGTGTCAGGATGCTCTCTTACAGCATCAATGGTAACTTGTCTCATTTTCATCTTCCTTTGTATCTGTCTCCGTTTGGGTACATGTTCTGTTACGAGCCCCTCCTGAAGCTGTTTCCTTGCTCTATGCAGACGTCCCTTGATCGTTCCCACTGAAACACCTGAGAGAGAAGCAATTTCCTGGAGCGTAAGTTGCTCATAATAGAACAGCAAGGTTGCTTCTTTGTCCTTTGACGAAAGTCCATCTATGGCATTCATCACAACCCGATGCAGATCATGCGCCTCTGCAATAGCTTGTGGATCGACGATATCGTCAAAGTTGGTGACGATATCGCTATGCATACCTCCCATGATGGTTTCTAACGAGAGTATATCCAGCTTTTGATCTTGGAGATAGCTTCGGCAAATGTTGAGTGTTATGCCATACAGCCAACTTTTGAAGCGTGAAGCATCTCGCAGGTGATCAAGCGAGAGATACGCTTGTAAGATCGCTTCTTGCGCTAGTTCGTGAGCGATCCATTCCTCGGCGACCATCTTTCTCGCGATGCGTTCGACCATCTGTTGATATCGTTCCACGAGCTGTCTGAAAGCCTCTTTGTCACCTCTCCGTGCCTGGGCGACTAGTTCAGCATCTGTTTTTTGATCCATCATGACCTTTACGAAACCGTCTCTCTATCCTAAATAGTGACGAAAATGAGGGAAAAGGTTATGTAGTAACAAGTTTTCTGCCGCTTTGTAGGCTTTTCCGTGCTTTGTGGGACTTCAGTTTAGCTCTAAACATAGAGTTTGTATCACTTGTAGCGTTTGTATCACTTGTAGCGTTTGTGTCGAATGTTTCAGATATTACTGGCGAACCGCACGGACCACCACCCC
>JBKPAZ010000175.1:0-12926 GCA_046726655.1 Chloroflexota bacterium | reverse complement strand
CCCCCTAATTATGTTAAAATGAACAGAACCTATATCATGACGAGCCACAAGAGTCTATACATCCTGTGAGAGCCAGGAAATTGAGGGAATGACTATGAATTGTTTTGAGACAGCAGCTCGTCTTCATCTTTATATTGATCGAGAACTCAGCGTTCACGAAGTTGAAATCGTACAGCAGCATCTCACCGATTGCCCATATTGTGAATGTCGCTTTCATTTCGACATGCGGGTCAAGCGACTTATTCATGAACGCTGTACAATCCAGCGCGCGCCTGCACACTTGCGGGAAGCCGTATTGCGCCTGGCTCGTACACCTGTTGGCGAGTCTGTCACTCTCGATCCTGATCTGGAGATGGAGATTCGAGCAGATATTGAGGATTGCTAAAAGCTTTAGCATTCTTCATGTCTGCTAAGAATAGCCGACTTCGTAGCAATGAAGCCACGAACATTCGTAGAGTCTTGGGTTCGTCGATTGACTTTGCAATGTAACACTCTACACGGTTTCGTCTGGCTATACAGAAATGCCCAGGTTGAAGTACCTGTTGAGGTAGATCAACCAGTTAAAATAGATCATGACACCCAGCAGAATCATGATTACCCCTGTTCCAATTTCAATCTTTCCCGCGTGCGGCTTCAGCCACTTCAATAGCTTGCTGAAGTGGTCGAGTCCGAGACCTAACAGCAGAAAAGGCACGCCCAGACCAAGCGAATAGACCAGCAGTAACAATACACCCTGACGAAGTGTGGCGGCATTGGAAGCTAACACAAGGACAGGTCCCAGGATAAGCCCAACACAAGGAGTCCAGCCAATGGCGAAAACCAGGCCAATTACGAAGGAGGCTGGGTAACTGGGACGACTTGGGCGAAATTCAAAGCGCTTTTGCCAATACAGAAATGGCAATTTCAACAGACCTGTCAAATGTAGTCCAATAATGATCAGCAGGATTCCACCGATCTGGCGTAGTAGGAACTGGTGAATGCGTAGGAATCCCCCCAGCGTACTGGCTGTAGCTCCCAATGCGACGAAGGCCAGGGTAAAGCCGGATACGAACATGACTGCGTGCAGGAACGTCCTCAAGCTCGCGGGGCGTTCTTCCTGGGCGCCCGCGGATTGATACACACCCTGGCCGACGAGTTGCGCCAGGTAAATTGGTACCAGCGGTAACACGCAGGGGGAAAGGAAAGATGCCAGCCCTGCTAAAAATGCAACTCCAAATGACAGTTGCGACGGATTCATGCTAAATAAGTCTCCACTTCACCAGATTGCCCTATTACTTCATCTAGTATAGCGTGGAAGAGGGAACTGTGCAACGTTCTTAGCCTCCGCAGAGCGCGCCCTTGTGGTCGCCCTGGCCTGGGTCGACTTGCACCCATTTTATGTTGCATTCGACTTAAATATCCGCTGCAACTGTCGCCACAAGGTACGGCGCGTATCTTGATCTGGATTCGTGGTACCGTGAGCTTGCTCAACTTGCTGCTGAGAATGCGTATCTACGTCCATAACAGGTCCAAGAGGTCTTGTGGGGACTTCATCCTCATAGTCAACCTTGACTGCCCTGCCCTGGTTTGGGGATTGCTCGTGCGCAGCCTCCCCCGGCGCATGGTCATTGGATTCGCCTGGCGGTGGCTGCGTTGCCTCTAAATCCATGTAGCGTGGTCGATGGGCCTGAGGTCGTTTGGGAGGGCGTATTACTATTCCCTCGCGTGGCCCTCGCTGCTTCGCGGCCGAAGGAGAGTCGGGATCGCGTATTTCTGTGCCAGTGGACGGCCTTAAGTTGAGCGCACGCAAGTCCTGTGCCATCAACGCAGCGTGTTCATAGCGTTCGTCGCGGTTGCGTGCCATCGCTGTCAGTATAATCTGTTCCAACTGTGGGGAGAGGTCGGGGGTGAATGTGCCAGGTGGGCGTAGCGTGCCTCCGACGATGGCCTGAGTCAGCTCAGGCAAAGTGCGCCCGGTAAAGGGACGATGCCCGCTGACCATTTCGTAAAGAACGACACCGAGCGCGTAAATATCGCTGCGATTATCCAGTGTTTGTCCCCAGACTTGCTCAGGCGAAGCGTAGTAGATGCTGCCAACCAACGTCTTTACCAGCGTGATTTGTAGTTGACCTGGAGCGCGAGCCAGGCCAAAATCCATCACTTTAATCTTGCCCCAGCGATCAAGCATCAAGTTTTCTGGCTTAATATCGCGATGAATGACATTGCGCTCTTTGTACGCTGAATCAAGCGCGTCTGCAATCTGCGCTGCGTACTCAGCAGCCAGGTGCTGGGGCATCGATCCATCGATGAGCAGTAAACTTCCGATGGTCGGCCCCTGCACGTATTCCATGACGAAATAAAGCAACCCACCCTGTTGCCCAGCATCGTAGATTTGCACAATATTTGGATGATTCAATCCTGCGATAATTTGAGCTTCTCGGATGAAACGCGCCACGTAGGAGGCGTCCTTTGCAAGGGAGCGTGGCAGTACCTTAATCGCTACCTCACGTCCAAGCGCAATTTGCTTACCGCGATACACCATCCCCATAGAGCCGCGTCCTATCTCCTCATCCAACTGATATCCACCCAGGCTCTGGCCTGCCAGTTCGTTCATTTGAATGCCCCAGGTCTAACCTTACTACAATGATTAAACGTATGAGTGTAATGGCTATCGTTTACCCGGATAAAGATACTTACTTCTCATTAAGATAGCCCAGACGTAGGCGCGGGAGGTTTCTCAATCGAGGTAATCCTTGAGTATGCGGCTTGCCTGTGGATGGCGTAACTTACGAATGGCTCGTTCCTCGATCTGGCGTACTCGTTCGCGGGTGACCTTTAACTTCTTCCCGACTTCTTCAAGTGTATGGTCATGATCGTCTATCAAGCCAAAACGTAATTCGATGACCTGGCGTTCGCGTAAGGTAAGTTGTCCAAGCACTTTGCGTATTTCTTCACGCAGCAAGCGCTGATCTGTGACCTCCATAGGCCCGCGCTCGCGCGTATCTTCAATGATATCGCCCAGCGTGTTTTCCTCTTCCTCAGATAAGGGAGCATCCAATGAGAAGACTTTTTCCGCCCAAATCATCAGCTCACTTACACGCTCCGCGCTCATGCCCAGGCGTTCGCCTATATTTTCAGGGGTGGGTTCTCGTCCGAGTTCTTGATAGAGTTGGCGTGTCATGCGTTTCACACGCATAACCTCTTCCATAATATACACAGGTAAACGTACAACGCGCGTTCCCTCTAAGATCGCACGTGTGATGGCCTGTTTAATCCACCATGTAGCATACGTAGAGAAGCGGAAGCCTTTCCGATAGTCGAACTTGGTCACAGCTCGTATCAGCCCTATATTTCCCTCACCGATTAAATCTTCAAGAGAAAGTCCCTGCCCAACATACTTTTTCGCAATGCTTACGACAAGTCGTAAATTAGCTTCAATTAGTTTGTTACGAGCCTCTTTATCTCCTTGTTCAGCTCGTTCAGCGAGATAAGCTTCTTTAGCCGCAGAGAGAAGTTGAATACGAGAGATTTCGCGAAGGTAAAGACGCAGGCTATCACTTTGGGCCAGGCTATTCAAGTCTGTTTCCTGGATGGCTTCGCGTTCAGGCTCGACTGGTTTTTCGGCTTCAAACATAACTTCTTGTTCCAAATACTCGCTCTCTTCCTCGTTCGCTTCCCCCGCCAGGTGGTGCGGGAGTACACGCTATATCCTGTTATCCGAACAGAACGCATGAAAGATCAGCTATCTACCGTGTCATTTTATCACACCACAGAGTTATTGCAAGCAATAATAGCCATCTAGTCGATAGATAACTGCCACAGTTATTTTATCGTACATACGTGAAAGCGTTGTATATATTGGGCAATGCAAATGGACTTTGTAGCAATTTTGCTTAAAAAAAGCGCTATAATATGTTATGGCCGAGTGAATCTCTCAAAAGGAAACTGGTATGACCGATTCAATACCGCTGGATCCACAGACAAAGATTGGTGGACACTACATCATCGATGCGCTCATCAATCGAGGTGGTTTTGGCGCAGTCTACCGTGGCATCGATACCAGCGAGGGAGATCGGCCTTGCGCTATCAAAGAAACATACGATGTTACTCCCACTGCGCGTCGCCGGGCGCTCATGGAGGCCGCTGTCCTTTTCACTGTCAAGAGTAAACATCTTCCCCGGGTTTATGATGCCTTTGAATCCAATGCACGGTTCTACCTGGTCATGCAATTGATTGAGGGAAAGACCTTGCAGCAACTACTCAAGCTGCAGCGTAGACCTTGTAGTGAGCAGGAAGTGCTCACATGGCTCCTACCAATCATGCACGTTCTGCATGAATTGCACAGCCGCAATCCCGCTGTTATACACCGCGACATCAAGCCCGGGAATATCATCTTGACTCCTAATCAGACTGCGGTCCTGGTTGATTTTGGACTCACGAAGCTCTACGATCCTAACAGTGACACCCAGACCATGGTGCGAGCCGTTTCGGGGGGGTATAGCCCTCTTGAGCAGTATGTTGGGAAGACCAGGCCGCAATCCGATATATACGCAATGGCTGCCACGATGTATTTCTTGCTGACTCTGAAAGTTCCTCCTGCGTCAATCGATCGCACCTATCACGACGAACTGATAGCGCCGCGTTTGCTCAATCCTCTGCTTTCGCCGAACATAGAGCGTGTACTACTCAAAGCGCTGTCCTTGGATGTGGATCAACGCTATCGCAATATGGACGAGTTTGCTCAGGCATTGCAGAATCCACCTGTCACGGCTTATGCTGATCCGGCAATCGCAAACAGCAGCAGGCCCTATGCCTATACACAGGGCGCCATATCTCAAGTTCAATCGCAGCCACGCGATATTGACCGGCAAAGTGTGCCACAACCTACCCCGGCCCCTGCTTCAGTACGCCAGTACCCCAGTCCGCAATCCATTGCATATCCTGTGCTACCTGCCAGTCCTGCTCCTGCGCCGCGAGCAAGAGTGACTCAGGACTACCGGCCATTACCCAGTCCATTTAGCCAGGGTTGTCTTTGGGGTCTGGTCCAGGGACTAATGGCGGCGTT
The DNA here is from genome assembly GCA_046726655.1 of Chloroflexota bacterium. Classification (GTDB taxonomy): domain Bacteria; phylum Chloroflexota; class Ktedonobacteria; order Ktedonobacterales; family Ktedonobacteraceae; genus DATMNR01. The sequence continues at coordinate 7,882 of JBKPAZ010000175.1, read as the reverse complement.
TATCGTGTTAATCCTGAAAAAAGAAGTCTATTTCTACGTGGCGATAGTTGAGGGTTTTCTTTTTTTCATGCTTGCCGGTTTCTTAACCACCCGTAAGGGAGGAAAATCTTCTCGAGGAGCCTGGGCAGGTTTCTGGGCAGGGATTGTAAGCACAGTTTTATTCTGGATTGTGGGAGCCATAGGTTTCGCAGTTTTAGTTTCACAAACTGTAGCAGTAGAGACAGCGGCGGACCAGCGGAGAGGCATTACTCCAAATCCTGGCATAGAGCTGAACCACGCATTGCGGGCAGTCGGTTCTGCCCTTCCTCTTCACCCTGGAACTCCGCAGTCAGGCACAAATATAGCAATTTTTCTGATAGGTGGATTGCTTTGTGCAATCGGATTTGGCTTGCTTGGGGGCGTACTGGGCAAGTCGAGGTTTAGAGCAAAAATGCAGAGGAGGGATTTCCCTTAACATGCGTGCAATCATCACCGAGAAACTACAATCATATCTACGCCAGGTAGGGAGTACTGTGCTGACTATTACTCTCGACCCCTTACGTTGCTGAAGCGGGACTTTCTATGAGGTATCGGTCGATACTCGTGAACCAAAAGATGTTAGCCACTACGAATCATTTGTGCAGGATGGCATGCGCATCTACTACTCCCCCAAACTCGGTCGCAAATCCGAGATCTTAGAGCTAGATTATGAGCGTGTCCTGTTCCGCAGTAAGCCGATTATGTCTGGACCAGAGAACCTCGTTGCAGAGGTCATAATGGGCCGTTTCTAATTCGTAAGAGACAGGGAAGGCAGGCAACGTATTTGACAAACCAGGAAACATCTCTCACTACAACAATTGTTGAAGAAACACTTCCCATAACAGAACTGGCCCACACACTTAGCGCCGAATTACAGATACAGAGCGGACAGATTGCGCGCACCATTGTATTACTGGATGAGGGAAATACTATCCCGTTCATTGCGCGCTACCGCAAAGAAGTAACCGGCAGCCTGGACGAAGTGCAAATTCAGGCCATCGCCGACAGGGCGGGCGCGCTGCGCGTATTGCACGCACGCAAAGCCGACGTACGCCGGTTGATCGATGCGCAGGGCAAATTGACACCCGAACTTTCATCTGCCATTCTTGCCGCCTCCACATTGCAAGAGGTAGAAGACCTCTATTTACCTTATCGTCCTAAACGTAAAACTCGCGCCAGTGTCGCCCGCGAGAAAGGCCTTGCTCCACTGGCTGAACTCATCCTGCAACAGCCTGAACTGTATGGAGACGTGAATGACATCCTTGAAGAACATGCGCGACCTTTCCTGGATGCCGAAAAGGGCGTGGAGACGAGTCTGGAGGCCTACGCCGGGGCGCGTGACATTGTAGCCGAGAATATTTCCGAGGATGCCAACGTGCGTGGTAGCGTGCGCATCTCGTTCTTTAAACGCTCCACAATGACAGCCAAAGTTGCAGACCCCGAAAAAATCGCTGAGAAGGACCTGAATGGCGTGTATCAACTTTACTACGAGTTCAACGAGAGTGTCACCAAACTCGTTCCCCATCGCGTGCTGGCGCTTAACCGTGCTGAGCGTGAAGAAGTGCTGCGTGTCAGCGTCTCTCTACCCTTCGAGCAGGCGCGAGCAGATATCACGCAACACTATCCAGTCAAGGCCACTTCGCCTTTCGCCGGACAACTCGCGGAAGCGATGGAAGATGGGTATAAGCGCCTGCTTGCTCCGGCCATGGAGCGCGAGGTGCGTGTAGAACTCACCCGCCAGGCCGAAGAACACGCCATCAACATTTTTGCAGCGAATTTGCGTAACTTGCTCTTACAACCGCCGCTGCGAGGGAGAAAGGCGCTCGGCATTGATCCGGGCTTTCGCACAGGCTGTAAGCTCACCATTGTTGATGAGACTGGCAAATATATCGATTCTGACACAATGTACCTGCACCAGCCCGAGAAGGCCCGGCAAACGCTGCGCAAGCTGCTAGCGGAGCATAAGATCGAGGTGATTGCCATAGGAAACGGCACTGCCTCGCGTGAGACAGAGCAGATGGTCGCTGAATTGATCCGAGAACTTGAACGGGAGACGGGCAACAGCGGGCACATAGGTTACGTCATCGTCAACGAGGCAGGCGCATCGGTCTATTCAGCGTCAGAAGCAGCCCGCCAGGAATTTCCTGCGCTCGATGCGACGCAGCGCGGCACCATCTCAATTGCACGCCGCTTGCAAGACCCGCTGGCCGAATTAGTGAAGATCGATCCCAAAGCAGTCGGCGTGGGACTATACCAGCACGATGTAGACCAGAAAGAACTGGCGGCTATGCTTGAACGCGTTGTGGTGTCGTGCGTCAACTTCGCAGGTGTAGAGGTCAATTCTGCCTCCGCTGCGCTTCTCAAGCATGTCTCAGGCATCAATGCGCGTGTTGCCAACGCCATCGTCAAATATCGCGAAGAACACGGCCCGTTCAAGTCGCGTGCAGAGTTGCAAAAGGTGCCTGGTCTGGGTCCTGCCACCTTTGTGCAAGCAGCAGGCTTTCTCAGAGTCGCTAATGGCGTAGAGCCACTGGACAACACCTTCATTCACCCGGAGAGCTATGCCGCTGCGCGTGCTCTGCTTGAAATGCTTCCTGCGAGCGGCGACGCGCAGGGCAAGGCAGCAAAACCTGCTGAACGTGTAGCGCAGTTCCGCCAGTTCGTCAGGCTGCAAAGCAGCCTGGGGCGCGCTAACCGGGGTGATGGTGAACAGGCGACATGGACCGATATCGCGAAGAAACTGACAGTTGGTCTACCAACGCTTAACGACATCCTGGAAAATCTGGAAAAACCAGGCCTTGATCCTCGCGATGCGCTTCCTGCACCCATTTTGCGCCACGATGTGCTAAAGATGGAAGATTTAGAGACAGGTATGATCTTGCAGGGCACAGTGCGCAACGTGGTAGACTTTGGCGCCTTTGTCGATATCGGCGTCAAGCAGGATGGCCTGGTTCACATCTCGGAGTTAGCTGATCGGTATGTGAAAGACCCTTTGACGGTGGTGGCTGTTGGCCAGGTGGTGCAGGTAAGAGTGCTGAAAGTAGATAAGCAGAGGGGGAGGGTGCAGTTGAGTATGAGGGGGATACAGAAATAGACAGTTAAATGGCATCTATTGCTTGCTTGCACACCTTTCATATATTTGGTATGCTTAGATGTAGAAAGGGACACGAACACTAAGAGCAGTTCCGCAAGTTTTAGATCCTGGAGGAATTCAAGAGCTTATGGATAGTTCTCCTCAGAGCGCTAGTTTTACACCAGATGAGTTAAATGCCTCGCTTTTGGAGCAGCATGAAGCTGGTGATGAAGAAGAGACAACGCCGCACATTCACCTGCCCAATCCAAGTTACTGGCCGGCTCTTCTTAGTCTGGCCGTCGCTCTTACAATAGGTGGGGTGGTACTCATCTCAACCGTCCCCTGGGTGACACTTATTGGAATTATCTTCGTGTTTATCTGCATCATGGGATGGGCATTGGAAGACCCGATGGCTCCGCTGAAGGAAGAGTATGTCACTGTCTACCGCAGAGTAGATCCCTGGAAGTTTAAGATCGGTCAAAACGTCGTCGATTCGCAGAGGCAGTGGCTTGGCAAAGTTCGGGCTCGCTTTAGCCGTTACATTCTGGTTGAACGCGGCCGTTTCATACCAATGGTGTACTATGTGCCGCAAAGCGCCACGCGAGACGAGATTAAGAACAATACGATATTCCTCACATTAAGCGCAGAAGATCTGCTGCGTATGGGACTCAACAGGATACCCGATGACCTTTATGATGAAGTGCCAGAAGCGGGTGTTCCAGTTGTAAGAGGCGCAGCACAGTTTGCCAGAAGGCCGCTTTCACCAGCAGAAACTGGACACTATAGCTATGGGAGGAGAGGGCCCGGCATGAACACTGATGCGAGTGGTTCCTATCATCGTGAAGAGGTCGTGCCCAGACCACAGACCTACGTGACAGAGGAAATGTATACCACAGATCAGCCGATCCCACCTCGAGTCATCAGTCCGGATTAATAAGGACAACACTAAGGCGTCGGCCTCTTCAATGGGGTCGCACCACTAATGCAGATGAACAAATGAATCGGGACATTCATAGGGGCCGATTTATCGCGCCCATCGCCGATTCATCGGCCCGTGGTGGTTGTTCCGCTATCCCGGTTTAATGGTCAATCTGCATTAGTAGTCGCACAAATCCGTTAGGACACATATTACGGCAGCATGACCTAAACCGCCAGCCACTGCCAACTACACAGTGGCTGCCAGAAATGAGGTCACGGTGGCGATGACCCCATTTTGCACCTGTATGCGCAAGCCACAGAAGCCGGATTGTAGAGCACGATCAGTTGCTGTCAGCATCCATACCGTTGGCTCAGTGCTCCCTGTTTGCCAAACTTTGGCATAGAGGGTTGTACCGGCGACGCGGAAACGTAGGCTATACGATGTTCCACTAGTGGCAGCAAATGGCATTGAGCCAAGAGTGCTGTATGAGCCATTGATCCTGCGCTGGATGACCAGGTGGGAACCATCAATGTAGGCCTTGTACCAGTTGTGGGCATCACTCCAGCGCAGAACAGCCCCCAAGTTGACACCAGTAAAGCTATTGAGCGACCCACTAAACAATACCTCGGCATCAGTGGTCATCGAACCAAGTATAGCGTTATAAATGCCGCTCCCATTAGCAACCTGACCCGCATTAGTAGAGATGGAGAAAGCCCCTTGACTATTGGCATCACCACTCCACGTATGACCATCCGAGGCCGTTCCCCAGTATCTTTGGTTTGCACGCTGGAAAGTATCCCTTGCGAGGATTGTCCCTGGTGTTGGTGACGCAGACGGAGTGAGCGATGGCGTTGGTGTCGGCATTCCAGGTGAAGGTGTTGGCATTGGGCTTGTGCTTGTAACATAGCCAACCCCATGCCTGGTTGTCGCAAAGACAGGCACACCATTAGCCCAATCAATCTCAAGGTGTTTTCTCGAGTTGTACAGCGCAGAAAGGTTGGCAATACTTTTACGCATTGCGGTATCGATCACATCTCCCGAATCGCCAACGTAGACGAACCGTCCGTCTCTGCTATGCTGAAGCCATCCTTCTCTTTGGCAGGAGTACGCACACGGAGATTCGGTTCCCGTCATTTGTTTGGACAAGGGAATATCGGCGACTTGCCTTGGGACAACGCCTGGGAGACCACTGACATCAAAGACGTGGACGTAACTATTCGAGGTGTCAATGACATACACTTCCTTTTCATCGGGCGACAATGAAATGCCATGACTTGGAGCATCCGCTGATGAAGGAGCCGTGAAGCCTGCGATAGGAACAGTGTAGAGCACTTTCCCTGTCGGAATATCACTGACCTGAAAACCAAGGAACCCCGTAGCGGTCGTAAAAACAAGAGTCTCGGAGCCATTGATCGTGAATGGTCGAACTCCCGCCTTCAGAGGACCTATCTTCTTAAAAACTTGACTGGTTGCAGTATCAGCCTCCCAAAGATAGTTGTTGTTTATCCCACCCAGGTAGACATGAGAGCCGTTCAAGCTCACAAGCGTATTATGAGGAGCTATGCCTGAAGCTGTAGTGATACTTCCAATGATACTCCCGTCGTTCGTGTCAAGAACATGCCAGATCCCGTCGTATTGGACCGTTCCATCGGGCATGTAGATTTTCGTGCCATCAGGTAATATCCCCATACTATCGATACCGAAAGGATAGTCTCTGGTCCAAACAACGCTATCGGTGAGCAGGTTATATTTGAGCAATGACCCATTCCCATTCGGGCCGCCATCGCCACCGTAGCTGACATAGAGCATGCCTGTTGCCGGGCTTGCAACAACCCCTCGCACACCTCGCGTCGTTGGCAGACCGACCTGTTTCACGAGACGCTGGTCATTGTCCATATTGTAGACGTACATACCACCATCAGGAAAGACATACTCGTAGTGCTCTGTCGCAGTAGTTGCACTCAGAGAAAAATGGTTCCCCGTATTCTGTGGTGTTTTGGCACTTGCTGCGTACTTTTCTATAAGAAAGAGACCTGTTGAGGCGAGAAGCAATAAAGATAATAAAAGGTACTGTTTTTTGAGCCTGGTCAAAGGAGACACAGAATTGAAACTCCTTTCAATAAGTAATTCGTTTTTCGGGAAAAAACATATCTCGTATTCTATAAACTATCTTATCCGCTATTTTTACTGCTGACTGATGTTGCTTATGTTTTCTTCTTCCTAGTCAATTCTGGTGATCCAGGAAATTAATGAGCTTTTCAAAGAGAATCCTTTCAGGTTCATTTCAAACTGATTTCAGCCGCTTTTCAGAGATGAGAATTAGACTTGCTGTGAAACCGTCTTGCTATCTTTAAGGAGATCGGCCACGATGCACACAAAGGCACTTCATGACCTTAGCGAGGGCATAGCATCCATTAAAAGTGGTCTGCTGCAGCCGCTCCCATCGGCTCCGTTCCTCGACTGCATGGCACGATACCACGTTCCGGGAGCCAGTATCGCCGTCATTGCTGACCATCGGCTCGCATGGGCCTCTGGCTACGGGGTGTGTGAGGCCGGTCGATCCGACCTGGTCACTCCCAACACGCTCTTTCAAGCCTGCTCGGTAAGCAAGCCGGTCAGCGCCATAGCCGCCCTCCGACTGGTGCAGGAAGGGTTACTCAATCTAGACGAAGACCTCAATTCCTATCTCGACTCATGGAAAGTGCCCACTAACCGAACGGGACAGTCACAGGTAACCCTACGTCACCTGCTGAGCCACACGGCTGGCTTGACCCTTTGCTGGTATCTCGGCTTCCGCCCGGGAAGCAATATGCCGACTTTGCTGCACGTGCTCAATGGCGAGGCACCCGCTAAGACGCGGGCTGTCCGGGTGCAGATTCCCCCAGGAACACGCTTTCGGTACTCAGAAAGCCATTTCGCCCTCCTGCAACAACTGCTGACGGATCTCACACGCACACCCTTTCCTGACCTGATGCAGACCCTGGTCTTCGAGCCATTGGGCATGCGGGATAGCAGCTATCATCCGTCCTTTTCAGCGCAACAGTTCAGTACAACGGCAACTGGACATTACTTTGACGGGGTGCCGATCAAGGGCAAGTGGCGCATTTTTCCGGCACTGGCAGCATCAGGGCTGTGGACTACCCCATTTGATCTGGCACAACTCATAATTGATATACAGTTAGCCAGAGCGGGTAGGCCCTCAAAAGTCCTTGATAAGCAGAGTGTTGACCAACTGCTCACACCACAAACACCTCCCGACGGCAGACAGTGGGGACTCGGCTTCGAACTGAAGGGACAAGGCGAAGCGGCACGCTTTCGACACACCGGTGACAACATTGGGTTCAAGTGCTTCTTGCAGGGCTTTTGTGAGCGCGGAATGGGTATCATACTTATGTGTAATGCGGACAATGGGGAGATCATGCACAAAGAACTCTTTCAGATCATCGCCAAGGAGTACGGCTGGTGGACCGCTTCACCGGTTGGAGCGCTTTCCAGACCCAGATGGCGGCAATTGCCGCATCGACTAGCCGTAGGGACGCTGCGGCGCTCTGTGCGACTTCTACATTTCTGATCCTGATCAGATGGGTATCCCGGAACACTTCTCTGCTGTAATTTTTATTGTGGTTTCACCACGGTTTTGTAGTAGTCGCACAGATCGGTTATCGGACATTTCTCACAGCGTGGTCGTTCGTAGACGCAAATACGTTGTCCATGCCGCAACAAAGCCTTGTGGAAATTGTAGATCGTCCTGGCATCCTGAGGTAGTAAAGCCTGTAGCAGATCATGCGCTGCATCGGCAGTCACCTTCTTACCAATGAGGCCAAGGCGGATGCTCACACGCCACACATGGGTATCTACCCACAGACCTGGTT
>JBKPAZ010000174.1:0-17677 GCA_046726655.1 Chloroflexota bacterium | reverse complement strand
CTATGATGTAACCTCTATCCCCGATGAATCAGATGTGCCTGCGACCCCGGTGCGAGCAAGTCTCAGTCCAGATCCGAACGTGCGCAATGGTGTGCAGGGAGACGCGGAGATCACGGTCCAGGGATTGTGGTCCCTTGTTATCGTCGTCACAGGTGGTGCCGGTCAGGGAGAGGCAGTTGTCCCTATAACAGCCACCGCACCGCCTGCGATTCCCTCATGGCTGGGTTGGGCCATTGGATTTATCCCGCTCTATGGACTCCTTGTCTTCTTGCTCATGCAACGAGGTCGCAGAGTAAAAAAGGAGCAGATGGTCAGGAACTCAGGCTAGTCCCTCCTGTCGCGTCAGATGCCATCCCTGAACGGACCATCAATGTGATAGCGGCAGCCAGGACCCAGAGCGCCTGAAGGCTCAGAACGACCAGAGCCAGGACGGGAGTGGTGAAGAGACCGACCAATCCCACGACTGCAAACGCGATCCCCAGTCCAAAGGCCAGATAGCCAAATACTCGTGGGAGGAGCCGTGACCCGAGGAGGATGGTTCCTAACGACAGAAAGATGAGCGGTGCTGGCACGATCGGGTAGACATACGTAAACACCGTCATGATGTCGAAACTGGTGAGCGAGGTCGCCAGGTGTCCATTGACTGCAGCCTGGGCAAGGTCTAAGGTGAAGACGCCTTCGATCAGCACGACGGCGAGAAGGACAGCAGATCCCAGGATCGTGAGCAGCCCTGCCAACCTCACCGTCCCCCCAGCTCTTTGGACGAGCCCGAGGAAAAAGATGACGGAGAGAAGCGAGCCGGTCGCCTGAAGCCATGTGCCCAGGAACCATAAGTTGTGATACTGCGTCGCGACGCTCACCACCTGGGCCATGGTAGCATCGGGAGGGAGTTGTGCCAGACCGATGCTGAAGCCAACACCGAAGTACGTACCAAGCAGGACAGTGCCGAGGATTCCGCAGAGTGCGATCAGGATGCGGGATAGCTGTGCGGACATAGTCTACCTCCTTTGGTCCATTGAAACGAAACAAGAAGATGGGACGTGTAGAAAAGAGAAACGGGTTGTGTTTATCGAAAACCGTGTGCCCTTTCGAACGAAGCGGGCACACATATAAAATAAGGAGGACGTCATGTTCACACTCCTGGCTGAGGTCCCACTCATCACGATCAATGTGGGAAATTTTCACCTGGCTCTCTATGCAAGTCAGCTCATGTACTTGCTCATCGCGGCCATCGTCGGCTTTGTTGCAGAGTTCATTGTAGGCTGGCGGCTCCCCCTCGGCATCATTGGGGCGATCATTGCCGCGCTGGTGGGGATCTGGATCGTCAACAATATGGTGATTCTCATCATTCCGGGTGACCCCGTGCTCTTCGGGATTCCATTCTTCAAAGCGCTGATTGGGGCCACCCTGTTCGTGGCACTCTGGTACCTGCTGACCTACCGTCTCTGGCACCACCGTCGCCCATACTACCGGCGTAGAGTGGCAGCATAAAGGGTGATTTATGCCGCTTGGAAATCACCACACTTTTGGACGAAAGTCTTCTGGTTGATCAGGATAACGTGATAGTCCTACAGCGGGTCCCAACTCGCCTGTTTTGACAGAAAGTTGTTTGGCTTTCTGCTGCAATGTGAGGGAAATGATCTCAACGGCGCTATCCAGGTCAAGATAGGATGTGTTCAAAACGATGTCATACAGATGTGCGTCTGCCGGTTTTCGATGGTATGCCGTCTCAAGATGTCGCATTCGATCATGGTCTTTTATCTGGATACGTGATTCGGCTGCGGCTTGATCTATTCCCTCGCGTTGCATCACATAAGCAACGCGTTTCTCAAATGGCGCGATAATGCGGACATGCAATACATCCCGTTGTCGTGCCAGTAGCACCTGGGAACCTCTGCCAACGATTACCACGTGTCCTTGCTCGGCAGCCGCCTGGACGATCCTGCTGACGGTCTCAAGATACGTCTTTTCGTTTGAGAGAAACGCTTCTGGCGGAATACCAGCCATGTAAGCTGGTTCGAGTAATTGTAGGCTGTTGAATGCTCGTGCGAGGATCCCTTCGGTACGCTCGTCACGCGCTTCTGCTTCGTGGATGCTGGTGCCCATTTCGCTTGCGACACGTTCTACGATTTCGTGGTCAATTAAGTGCCAGCCAAGGTGCCCGGCAAGGCGGGATGCTATCTCGCCGCCTCCGCTTCCATATTCGCGTGAGATGGTGATGGCACGCATGCGGTTGATGGATTCGATGTCTTCGTTCATGAGTTCTACCTCCCGGTAGGTTCCTGTAAACGTACAACTTCTTTGGGTATCTCAGCCTCCTCTACTTCCAAGACAGGACTCACCCCCCATTATACTCTCTAAGGAGAGGAGAGTGTTGGGCGAAATGTCCATGTAGTTTTAATGTATATAACATCTTAATTGGGTGAGAGAGGTAGCGTAACCTTCTGACGTATGTAATGAGGAGGGATAATAGGCTTTGATTTTGATACGAGAGGAGTATAGCACAGATGATGTCTTTGAAACGCGTGTTTTTGGGCATGAGTATGCTCTTGATTGCACTGACTGTTGTGGCTTGCGGTAGTTCCAGTTATACAAGTACTGGTAGTAGCGGTGGGACGACGCCAACTACGGCCCCTACAAGTTCGGTTGCTCTTATTAAAACTGCCTCGGCGACAGTGAATGGACAATCCGTAACTATCCTCACGAATGCCCAGGGTATGACATTGTACTATCTTAAGCTTGATACGGCCACGAAAGCTGCCTGTACAGGGACGTGTGCAGGGAATTGGCCTCCGCTACTCTTCACGGGTACTGGCTCACCTTCGAGTGCGACCTCTCTACCAGGTACTTTGAGTGTTGTGACGGATGCAAATGGACAACAGGTTGAATATAATGGGCATCCGCTGTATACGTTTTCTAAAGATACCGCTCCTGGGCAGATCAATGGAGAGGGGATTAAGGGGGTGTGGTTTGTGGCTACTACTACTTTGCCTGTACAGAGTGCGCCGCAAGTTACTCCCACGTCGGGTGGATATTAGGGCCTTTGCAACGCATTTGGAGTGGAATGGGTGAGACTAAAGGTGGAATCTCAACCTGTTCTCAGACTTGACGTGACTCGGCTTATCCCATAGAATGAACCAGACAAATAAGCTCCTTTTTTTGTGAAAGGCTGTAGCCCGTGTATAGCTGGGTGGAGGTATGGAGCCGCCTGCTTGCATGCATGAGGGAGGGCTGTTCTTATGGCACCAATTCAGACTGAGGATGAGTGGCTGAGCCTGCGCGAGGCTGCTGAGTTGCTGGGGATGCACCCGGCAACGGTGCGGCTTTGGGCTGATCGGAATGAGTTACCGTCGAGGCGCACCAATGGGGGGCATCGCAGGTTCCGCCGAGCTGATATTGAGGCGCGTTTGCGGCTGGAGGCGGATCGCAAGCCGCGTCCTGCGGCGCAATTGCTGGTGCAGAGTGTGCTTGGTCGCGTGCGCTTTGCTTTTACGGATGGTACGCTCAATACGTTGCCGTGGTATGAACATTTCGATGATACCGCTCGTGAGGCTTACCGCAGCCTGGGACGGCGCGTGCTGGAGATGCTGCTGCGCGCCCTCAATGATGGTACTTCGAGTGAGGAGTTGCGTTCTGAGGCGGTGCGCCTGGGTGTGGAATATGGTTCGGTGACGCGCGATTCGCATGTGCCGGTTGCTGATGCTGTGCGGGCTTTTCTGTATTTTCGCAGCCTGGTGGATGAGAGTGTGATACAACTGGCGGAGGTGCAGGGGGGGCGGGATCATCCTGATATTCCGTGGGCTGAGAGTTTGTATCAGATTCAGGCGCTGACGAATGAGATTCTTCCGGCGTTGATTGAGGCGGCGCAGGCACCGGTTAATTCGCATTAAGTATTTTTCGGGGACACCCCGGTTAAAGCAGAACCGGTCGCCCGGTCTATGGCTGCATTCCCTTTTAAGACTGTACAAGCACGGCCTTATATGTTATGTTTAGAATAAACTTGAGGTTGCTTGTATGCCTCCAGATTCTGGGCATTCTATAGATATGACAAATGAGGCTGGTGATACTTTGCCTACCGTTGAGGGAGATACTCCAGACCCCACTCAGGGGCTGCCGCCCGTGGAAACTCTACTGGAGTCAACTGATTTTGCGATAACTCCGATTCCTGTTCCGATTACGCCTTTACCCGAGATTATGGTTGAGGAAATAAGTGCGATTGGGAACACCCCAGATTTTGACCAGGGGCTGGTGCCCCTGGGAACTCTGTTTGAGGCTGATCTTCTCGCTCTGCCGGTGTATGCGCCGCATTCGACCTTGTTGGTGGATGCAGTACGAAAACGACGGCAGCGGAAGATTATGTTACGGCATTTCTCGCGCAAGCATTTACGCGCGGCCCGGGTAAGGGAGCAGCGGGCGCGTCACAGGCTGTGGATCACGATTGCCAGTACTGTGCTGGTATTGCTGGTTGTGTTTCTTTCCGTGGGGAGCGCTGCTGGCTATGTCAGCTATCACTTTGTGCATACTACTCAGACAACTTTCGAGCATCGGTTGCTGACATTGCCTGATTTGCTGCCGACCGACAATTTGAAGATGTATGATAGCAAGGGTGTGCTGATCGACCAGTTGACCGATAATGGTATACATACGACCGTTACGTTTGACCAGGTAGCGCCTATTATGCAGGATGCAACCGTTGCTACTGAGGATAAAAATTTCTGGACCAACCGGGGAGTCGATGTGCTGGGTATTATTCGCGCTTTTTTGACGAATCTGGAAAGTGGGCGCGTGGTGGAGGGCGGTAGCACGATTACGCAACAATTGATTAAGAACTTGATCGTGGGCAATCAGCCGACAATTGTGCGTAAGCTCGAGGAGATTATCCTGGCTCCGCAAGTTAATAATAACTATACGAAGAAGGACATCCTGACGATGTACCTGAACAGCATCTATTATGGGCACCAGGCGTATGGCATCGATGCTGCCGCTAGTGTATACTTTGGCTTGCAGGATAAACCAGGCCACTCTGCTGCATCGCAACTGGACTTAGCGCAATCGGCGCTGCTGGCCGGCCTGCCGAGTAATCCCTCACAGTTTGACCCGTTCGTTCATCCTCAAACGACCATGAATCGCTTTGTGACAGTGCTCGACTTGATGGTGGCCCAGGGGTATATCAGTACTGTAGACAAGTATGATGCTATCCGCGAGGAACAGGGGCCGAATTTTTTCAAGACTGCGGCTTCGCTGCGGAATCGTGCGCCACACTTCGCAAATTTCGTGCTGGCACAGCTTCAAAAGCTGTTCCATATACAGAAACGCAGCGACCTGTCACGCTCAGGCCTGGTCGTCTACACAACGCTCGATGTTAGCTTACAGGATAAAATACAGAAGATTATGCAACAGCACATTGCTGAATTGCGTGCCGCGCACCACCTGACAAACGCCGCAGAGGTGTTAATCGACTTTCATACTGGAGCGATCACCTCGATGCTTGGCAGCATTGACTACAACAATGCCTCTATTGATGGGCAGTTCGATGTGACGCAGGCTTACCGCCAGCCGGGATCGTCGTTCAAGCCTTATGTGTATGTGACGGCTTTTCAGCAAGGGGCTTCGCCTGCCCAGGCTATCGACGATAAATCTATAACGATTCCCGTACCTGACTCAATCCCATCGACGTTTACGCCTACCAATTATGACAACAAATTTCATGGACATATGACGCTGCGCTGCGCGTTGCAAAACTCGCTGAATGTGCCTGGAGTGAAAGTGTTACAACATGCAGGGATCGATGCGTCGATGCAGACAGCGTATAACATGGGGATCACGAGCTACCAGGGAACGCCAGGCTATTCGCTTGTGCTTGGTGGACTGGGTATTCGCCTGATCGATCATACTTCCGCGATGGGTGTGTTTGCTAATGGTGGAGTGCGTGTCCCGTACTATGCCATCAATAAAGTGGTCTCCGGCAGCACTGGAAGATTGCTGTATCAACATCAGCTCGATGCAGGGACGCATGTTATCAGTCCGCAACTGGCGTACATGATGACGAATGTGTTGAGTGATAATACCGATCGCACCCCTGAGTTTTATGATTGCAACGTGCTGCAACTCTATGCGAACTCGCAGCAGGATTGCTGGAATGGGAACCGGGGCGTTGTGCGTCCGGCCGCAGCCAAGACGGGGACGACGAACGATTTTCGTGACAACTGGACGGTTGGTTATACGACCGATTATGTGATGGGTGTATGGGCCGGAAATGATGATAATTCGCCAATGATCGATGTGTCTGGCATTTCTGGCGCGGCACCCATCTGGCACGATTCGATGCTGTTAGCTGAGCAGGGACATCCGATCCGCGATTTCACGAATCCTGGTGGGCTGGTTCGAGCGACTGTGACCTATCCCGATGGTGTGAAAACGACTGACTGGTTCCTACCGGGAACTGTGCCAACCTTTATTGAAACGCCTACCCCCACGCCTACAACTAATGATACTCCTACTGCTACGCCTTCCCCAGAACCAGGTGGTGGCAATCCGTCTCAGCCTCTACCTGATGCTTACTGTCCGGCGAGTTATAGTTTTGCATTTGCTCCTCCGCCTGATAATAAGGTGGTAGTAGATGCGGGGTGGTGGTAGAGCCGCGTACCGGGCGAGGCTTGCCCTCGCCCGGTGAATAGCATACAGAGAGCGCCTCGATGCAATTACCCTACCTCGATCCCCAGGCGCTCTAACAGGTCTCGGCTGATTTCTGCACGATATTTGATGGGCATGCGATTGGGGAGGCTATGAGAGTCGGAGCCGGTGCTGAGGAGCAGGTTGTGCTTGTGCACGTATTCCAGGTAGGCTTTGACCATTTCGGAGCTATGGTAGGGGTGGTAGACTTCGATGCCGTCGAGGGGGACTTCGGCGCGTACCTGGTCGAGCAGGGCAATGTCGAAGAAGGTGAATCCACGCTCGTTGCGTCCGGGGTGGGCAATCAGGCAGACGGCGCCACTGCTGTGCGCGGCATCGACGGTCGTTGCCATATCTGCCATGATCGAACGGAAGCCTGCTTCACGAATGATCTGCATGGCGGTCTGCCAATCGGGGGCATAGCCATGCTCGCGCAGCAGGCGGCCGTTGTCGGCGGGTCTGAATAATTTGCCGCCATTGCCGGCGAGCACTTCTTCCTGGCGCGGGAATGCATAGCCTTTGCGACGCAGTTCTTCGTTCACTTCGTGGGTGTTTTCTAGCTGGCGGTTCACTACCATCTCTGTAATTTCTCGCAGTGAGTTTTGCTGTGGGTCAAAACCGTAGCACAGGACATGACCCATTTTGCCATGCCATTCAGTGCTCATCTCCACCCCAGCAAGCACTGGCAGATGCTGTCGGGCGGCTAGTTCCTGGATACTGGCGACGGTGTCGACGCGATCGTGGTCGGTCACCGATACCAGGTCAAAGCCTTCGGTGACTAGAAAATCTATGAGTTGCTGGGCGGGCCAGCGTCCGTCACTGTAGGTTGTGTGCATGTGCAGGTCAATTGGGGCTTCGGGGGCAAGTGTCTGGTTTGTGGTCAGTGGCTGCAAAATAGACTCCTGAGTTATGTGTTGATAATATCTTTACATATAATTGTACCACATGAGGCGGGAGAGTGGGATGCGCTACCATCTGAAACAGTAACCCACGCCGCGAACGGTTTGGATGAGGCGTGGGTTGGCGGGGTCTTCTTCGAGTTTTTCGCGCAGCCAGCGCACGTGTACATCGACCGTGCGCGTGTCGCCGACATAATCGTAGCCCCACACGTTCTGGAGTAGCTGATCGCGTGTCAAGACGGTTCCGCGGTTGCGCACGAGGTAGGTCAGGAGGTCGAATTGTTTGGGCTGCAATTCCATCTCTTGCCCCCGGCAGAAGACGCGCCGCCCTGCAAGGTCGATGCGCAGTGGGCCTGCTACCAATTCACGGCCGGGTCGCGGAGCTTCATCAGTTGTTTCTTGAGCGGGTTGTTCTTCACTGGCGGAGGGATAATCGGCGCGGCGCAATAAGGCTCGAACACGGGCCAGTAATTCTCGTCGACCAAATGGTTTGGTTACGTAGTCGTCTGCTCCAACTTCCAGGCCTACGACTTTATCGATTTCGTCGACTTTGGCGGTGAGCATCATGATGGGAGTAGTAGCGGTGTTGTGCTCGCGGCGCAACAGGCGACAGACTTCCAGGCCGTCCATTTCTGGCAGCATGATGTCGAGGATGACGAGGTCAGGGGTTTCGCGACGGGCAGCTTCTAGCGCGCTGGCGCCGTCGGATGCGGTTGTGACCTGGTAGCCTGCTTGCTGCAGGTTATAGGCGATGGTATCGACCAGTACTGGTTCGTCGTCCACAACGAGTATTTTACGGCTCACAGGTAGCCTCCGGTGTTCTAGCCAAAACGTCCGCTGATGTAATCTTCGGTTTCTTTTTTCTGCGGACGTTCAAATAGTTCTGTCGTAGGCGCGTACTCAATGAGTCTCCCGTTCAGGAAAAAACCAGTATAATGTGAGACACGGGCTGCCTGTTGCATATTGTGAGTCACGATCACAATCGTATACTCTTTGCTTAACTCCGTAATTAACTCCTCAATTTTCTGCGTTGCGATAGGATCAAGCGCGGAACAGGGTTCGTCCATGAGTATCACTTCGGGTCTGATTGCTATGGCGCGAGCAATACACAGGCGTTGTTGCTGACCACCTGAGAGGCCCAATGCCGGCGCTTTCAGGCGATCTTTCACTTCGTCCCAGAGAGCGGCCTCTCTCAAACTCCGCTCGACCGTCTCCTGGATAACGTGCCTGGGCTTCCTCAAGATGTGCAGACCATAGGCGACATTGTCAAAGATCGATTTGCGGAATGGATTAGGACGCTGGAATACCATACCAATGCGCTGGCGCAAAGAGACCACGTCGACCGCTGAATCGTAAATGTTCCGCCCATTCATCATAGCCTCACCCTCGGTACGCGTCCCAGGGATGAGGTCATTCATGCGATTGAGTGTGCGTAAAAACGTTGTTTTGCCGCAACCAGATGGGCCGATCAGCGCAGTTACCTGTAGTTCAGCGACAGGCAGCGTAACATCGTACAATGCCTGCTTTGCACCATAGTAAAAGTTGACGTTTCTGGCATGTATTTTTATGTCTGCCTCACGATTGAGATACTTGGCGGTAGTTGTCTCAACGACTCGCCGTTTGATTGCTTCTGTAGCTGGAGTATCGGCCGTTGCATCTGTGACGGTCTTTTCCTGATCTGTCTTCGACGACGCCGATTCCTGGGATCTATTGAGACGAGTGTCCATTGGACCTCCTTCTAGCTTAACTACGAGAGTTGGCTGAAAGCTGTAGACGCTCCATCTTCTTTGTACATGCTTTGCTGGCACACAAGGAACGAACCTCCAGTGTCTAAACTCACATATATTATACTAATCGATACTCTTTGTGCAAGGGAATAGCGGCATCAACGATCAGACGGTCAGCTAGCACCACGAGGCGAATATAGCGTCCGGCGAGCGCCTTACTGATGAAGTAAGGACGACCTTCGAAGGAGATATGACCACTACGCGCTACCTTGCGAGAGAAGATATTCGCGCCTTCCGGGAGCATCGCATTTTCATTTCCACTCGGATTGGATATCACGTTCATGCTGGCATGATCCTCGTTTCTGTTGGATACATTGTAATGACTTCACTCGACAGTGCTTATACGCAATACACGATGTTTTCGCCCATATTTCGTTGTATCACCCAAAACGTCCCGAAATATAGTCCTCGGTTTCTTTCTTGTGCGGATGAGAGAACAGTTCCTCGGTATCTCCCTCTTCGATCAGTTTTCCCAGCAGAAAAAAGACGGTGCGATCGGCTACACGCCCGGCCTGTGACATGTTGTGCGTCACGATGATGATGGTATATGATTCCTTGAGCTGACCTATCAGCTCCTCTACTTGCAGAGTGGAGATCGGATCAAGGGCGGAACACGGTTCATCCATCAGCAGGATCTGCGGTTTGTTCGCCACTGCCCGTGCAATACAGAGTCTTTGCTGCTGTCCTCCTGAGAGATCCGTGGCGGGAGCATCAAGTTTATCCTTGACTTCGTCCCACAGCGCCGCTTGCTGCAGGCTGCTTTCTACCAGTTCTCGCAGAGCGGAGCCATGCGCTGTGCCATTGATACGAGGACCCATCGCCACATTGTCAAAAATACTGCGGGTGGGTATGACATTCGGCTGTTGGAAGACCATACCGATATGTTGACGCACATGCCTTGACTTGATCGACCGGTCGTAGATGTCGAAGCCATCAACCAGCACGGTGCCGGTCACGCGAGCATCTGGCACCTCCTCGTGCATGCGATTGAGGCAGCGGACGAAGGTAGACTTGCCGCAGCCTGAAGGCCCGATCATAGCGGTGACCGTCTGCGGCTCGATAGAGAGATTGATATCAAAGAGCGCCTGCTTCCGTCCATACCAGGCGTCCAGGTGTTGTACCGTAAAAGCCATCTTGTGTTCCCTCCTTATTCATCGGCGCGATTCCGCCTTGCGCCTCATAGAGTCCATGACTCATGCATCAGAACCTGCGCTTGAATCCACCGGTAAACCAGCGCACCGTAAACGACGTGATGAGGATGAGCAGAATTAAGACTAACGCGCCCGCATAAGCCTGGTTGACCTGCAACTGGTAGGGGCTCAAAGTGAAATTGTAGACGCGCAGCGTCAGGGCGTCCATCGGCTCGAAGATACCCGAGTTCCTGAAGGTGGTACCAAAGGCCGTCATTAACAGGGGAGCCGTCTCACCGGCCACACGTGCCATGGCCAGTACGATGCCCGTGACGATACCGCTGAGAGCCGCAGGGATGACCACTCGCAGGGTTGTACGCGCTTCTGTAGCGCCAAGCGCGAGCGAGGCCTCACGTTGTTCCCTGGGTACCAGGTGCAGTACATCCTCGGTCGTGCGTGCGACGATCGGGATCATGATGATGCCCAGCGCTACTCCGCCCGAAAACCCTGAAAAGGTTTGTTGCGGTACGACGATCAGTACCCAGGCGAAGAGCCCGAAAATGATGGTGGGCACACCGGTCAGTAGATCGACGAGGGATCGAACCGCGTTCGCCAGGCGCCCCCGCCCAAATTCAGAGAGATAGATGGCTGTGAAGATGCCCAGCGGAATGCCGAAAAGCGATGCCAGCCCCACCAGGATGATCGTGCCCTGGATGGCCGGACCCATACCACCGCCTGGCTCTCCATTCGGCGTGGGTAGTTTGGTGAAGAAATCCAGGTTGATGTAGCGGATGCCGTTGAGAATGACATAGAAGAGCAGGTAGATCAACACGCCCACAGCAAGCAGAGCGAACAGCGTAGCAAAGACGATCAAGCAGCCATTACTGAATTGACGTTGTATCCCACGCGCTGATTGAGGTGGCTGGAACGGATTGGATGCGCTCCCCTTGCGCTCGCTGACCGTTGTACTCATACGCGTACTCCTTTCGCGCCCCTGCTCTGCATGCTGCTGATGAGCAGCCGGGCCAGAATATTCGTGATCAAGGTGATGATAAAGACGATTAACCCGGCTTCAATCACGGCTGAAAGAAAGATTCCGGGCGTTGCCTCCCCAAACTGGTTGGCGATCACACTGGAGAGCGTATACCCCGTCTGGAACAGGCTCAAGCTTGGTTTTGAGGCCTGGTTTCCAATCACCATGGTCACCGCCATCGTCTCGCCGAGCGCACGTCCCAGCGCCAGGATGATCCCACCCAGGATGCCAACGCGGGAGAATGGCAGGACGGCGTAGCGAATCACCTCCCAGCGTGTCGCGCCCAACGCCAGCATCGCCTCGCGTTGGGCGGTCGGTACCGTCAGCATTACCTCACGTGAGACGGCGATAATAAGCGGCAGGACCATGATCGTCAAGACGATGCCCGCAGCAAGAATGCCCACACCTTGAATGGGACCCTGGAAGAACGGCAAGAAGCCGAGGTGCTGCTGGAGCCAGGGCTCACCCGTTTGTTGTAACCAGGGTGCCAGGAGCAGAAATCCAAACAGGCCAATGATGACACTGGGAATCGCCGCCAGCAAGTCCGTGAAGAAAGCCAGCGGGATGCGCAGTGGTCGCGGGCAGAAATCCACCACGAAAATGGCCGCTAACAGACCGATAGGTATGGCGAAAATCATGGCAAAAAGTGAAGTGTACAACGTGCCGAAGATGGCGGGTGCGACGCCATAGAGATTATGCACCGGATCAAATGCCTGATTCGTCAGAAAGCTCAAGCCAAAGGCGGTGATGGTCGGCCATGAGTAGACCACCAGCACCGCTGCCACGCCGATCACCGTAGCGATGACTATGAAGACTAAGAGCAGCGTGATACCACGAAAGACGAGATCAGTCGGTTTCTTGCCAAATCGTGTGGTCACCCAATCCAGTCTGCGTCCTATGACGCCGCGCTCCCCAGATACGGTTACCTGTTCCTGCATATATCCTCCCTTTCTCAGAACGCTACACTGCCTTCCTGGAAGAGCAACAGTTTGTCACTCTTCCAGGAAGTGTAGCCGGTCTTTCTCCACTCCTGAAGCACGAATCGACTCTGCCTGTGCTTCAAGGGAAGAGTTCGCTAGGCACCCGTATAGCAGGGACCGGTTCCGCACTGCATGGATTTGATTTGTGCCTCACCCAATGTGACAATATTTTGAGGCAGTGGGACGTAGCTGAGGGCCGCAGCATACTGCTGGCCATCATGTATGACCCACCAGAGCATATTCGCAATGGCCATTCCTTTGTCGGTATTCGTCTGGTTCTGGTACACAAGCGCCCAGGTGAAACCGGTGATGGGGTAGGAGGCATCACCTGGCGCGTTGACAAAGTAGAAGCGCAGGTCGGCAGGAATGGTGGCCTTATCAATATTCTGGGCTGCTGCTGTCGCGCTAGCAACTGACGGCAGTACGTACTTCATACTGGCATTTTGCACGGCAGCGTACTGGATAGTGTTCGTAAGCACATAGGCCAATTCGTTGTAGCCGATGGCTCCCGCGGTCGATTTGACCTGTGCGGCAACCCCAGCATTGCCTTTGGCACCAACCCCCGTCGGCCAGTTGACGGTCGTACCTGCACCCACCTGTGACTTCCATTGAGGGCTTACTGCTGAAAGATAGTGCGTAAAGATGCCAGTCGTGCCGCTGCCATCAGAGCGATGCACCACGGTGATGCTCTGATGAGGGAGACTCACGCCTGAATTTATCGCCGTGATCTGAGCATCATCCCAGAATTTGATGCTACCCAGGTAGATATTGGCGATGACGGGCCCTGTCAAATTGAGGTGTCCGGAGACGCCCGACAGGTTGTACGAGATAGCGACTGCGCCAATGGTAACCGGGATGTGCAGGATGTGACCTTTCGCACTCGAAGCAAGTTGCGCATCAGTCATGGGCGCATCTGTTGCTCCAAAGTCCACAATGCCCTGCAGCAAGTCATTAATACCTGCACCACTGCCAATTGACTGGTAGTTGACATTGAGGCCACACTTTGCGTTGGGATATTCCGAGAACATTTTCGAAAAGAGTGGATTTATGAGAGTAGATCCACCGCCGTTCAACTGGCTCGTCGATGGACACGCTGCCGCAGTCGGGGTCCCTGACCCAGTACTGGTGGTGGACGATGATCCCCCACAGGCGGCCAGGATCAAGGTGAGACCGAGTAGCCCCAAGACACCCAGATGAGTAAATAGGTGTTGCCCACGACGAGCTTGCGATAATCTGTGAAATACCATGATAGCCCTCGCTTTCCTACGAGATAACAAACTACATTTCTCTTGCGGACAACAGTGTGTATCTTCTCTTGTTGCCATCGCACTCTCACCATAGCACTAGCATATTAACTATGCTTTATGGATAAGTTAAGGGAGTGTTAAACTTTCCTTTGGGATAGGTCATGAGGATATAAAGTACGAGGTGTAAGTTATTTATCGGAGTAAGTAGTGAACACTATTTCAATTGACCAGTTAGTTTGTGGTTCATCTTCTTTCACCTTTTTCACGATCGATCAGTATCACAAGATAGCGAATCCTGTTCGTCAACTGGAGTGCTACTTGTTCAAAGGCCCTGTAGCGCTCCTTTTCAGATCCTTCTACAGACGCTGGATCAACGAAACTCCAATGAACGCGTTCGGGGTCATCGGGAAAGGTAGGGCACGACTCGCGAATATGATCGCAGACCGTCACGATGAAATCAAAGGACTGTTCACGAAACTCATCCAGGTGCTTGGATCTTTGATTACTGATGTCAATGCCCATTTTTGCCATCGTCTGCACAGCCAGGGGGTGAAGGTTTGTAGGTTGACTGCCAGCGCTGAACGCTTCGATCCGCCCACCACTCAAGTGACGTAGAATGCCTTCGGCCATCTGCGAGCGCGCACTGTTATGGGTGCAGAGAAAGAGCACACGTACTTTCTTACCTGGAAGATGTGCAATTGCACTTTGTAGTTCTGTATCTGTAACGTTCAAGGTTGGATTCAGAGAATCAGCAGCAGCGAAGTAGAGTGTACGAAGCGTATTGACATCGAGGCTGTAATAAATGTCACGACCATCATCACTGCTGCGTCGTTCGGTCACCAGGTTCTGATCACGCAGCTTTCGGAGATGGTACGACACAAGATTTTGTGGTTGTTCAAGCTGATGAACGATTTCCTGGACATAGTAGTCAGAACGGCCGAGCAACACCAGGATTTTCCAACGCAAATCGTGAGCCAATAGCTTGAGGAAGTCTGGTGGTCGGGTTGATGAGAGAGCAGCGCTCATATAATCCTCCAATTCTATTTGCATCAATTTACTTTGATAGAAATATACACGATCGTACCTGAAAAAACAAGTGGAGGTTCGATGCAGGGTGCGTTTCTTTTTTTGCACAAGCCTCTCCTTGACCTGCAGAGGTGGAAGGAGGACGTCGGAGAAAGGGTTTGCGCCACCCAACAACTCACCCCCAGCTTGCGCTTGCAGACCACGACCGAGGTGGCCATTGGTCTCTACACGGGCTACAATGCCGCTGCCACCATCGCCTCGCTTCCTGCGGGTCGGCTCTCGGATCGGTTTGGATCCATTGGGATACTCATCGCGGGTGTCTTCTTCCTGGTGAGCTATCTGGGCTTTGCCGTGAGCGTCTCCAATATCACCCGACGACCTCTGCTGAACAGATTCATGGCGTCGTGGATTTCCTTGTGACCGAAAGAAGCGGGCTAGGCTCGCAACAGCACTCGCCATTGGTCATGCGTTGTTCGTGACTGGCGAGATACGCCAGGAGTTCACTGAACGCAACCTGGTTGACCCTGCAGATGATGTTCTTGCCGGAGCGCTCCGTCGTGATCAGCCCCACCAAGCGCAGTTCTTTCAGGTGGTGTGACATGGTGGACGTGATGCGTTCAGTCCCGTTTAACCTGCAACAGATCTCCCCCACCGTCGATCCCCGCAAGGGATGGATGTCGCCACTCTTCTCAATCGTCAGCACGTCAACCGCGACGCTGTCGCAGCAACTGCATAAGAGCTCAAAAATGCGCAGTCGCGTTGGATCGCCCAGCGCTTTGAACATTGCAGCCATTTGCACTTGCTCATTCGTTGGTTCGCTCATGGTTCCCCTTGTGTCCTCTGTCATTGCATGCACGTGCCAAATCAGGGACGTGCCTGGAGCAATGAAACGCTCCCTAGCGAGAAGCAACGATCATTCCTAAGTAGTATAACACGGGATGCGAGGAAATCCCACTGTTCGGCACGGGCGCGCTCATATGCCTCCTCACCTGAGGCCGAGCCCATTATACCTATGATTGAATATTCATGAATTGAGTATAAGGACAACAGGAGATGATGTCAAGCTATGGAGTATTCCGGAGTCTCAAACCATTGACTAGCTTGATTTTCTATGCTACAATTCTAGAAACATCGAAATGTAGCAATAGCGGCGCGTCCTTATAGTTCTGACCTCCTGGCTCGTTGGGCAATGCACACGTGGAGCGTGCCCCGCGCACCTCCTGAAACGCGAGGTTCACATGGCGATCGGTTCTACTCTTCGCGGGCCCGCTCTCAGGCGACAGCCATTGTTCTCCTCGTCCTCTTCCTGCTCCAGGAATTGCCCTGCACCCTCGTATGCTCTTCGATTCCCTGGACAGCTGGTGTGCTGGTAACGTCCTTATTTTCTATCCGAAAGGAGCTACACGTATGGCAACCGATTCCTCTCCCGAACCCTCCCCACCCGAAACTTCCCCACCTAGCGGGCCCCGTCTGACCCGGCGGCAGTTCATCACCTATACTGGCGTCGGTGTGGCCGGACTGGTCGTCGGTGGAGCAGTGGGAGCCATCCTTACCCGTGAATTCGCCAGCGGACAGACCCAAGCCCTGACTACCTACCCGCAGGTCAGGGTGGCGAATCTCAGCGACCTGCAGGCAGGCAAGCCCCTCACCTTTGACTACCCGCTCAAGGGCCAGAGCAGCTACCTCATTAAACTGGGGAAACCTGCCATCGACGGCGTCGGCCCGACCGGGGATGTGGTCGCCTTCAGCACCATCTGTGTCCACATGGGCTGTCCGCTCGCCGGTCACTACCAGGACACATACAAGGTTCTGGGTCCGTGTCCCTGCCACCTGAGCACCTATGACCTGTCTCTGGGCGGCATGCCGGTCACGGGGGCGGCCACCGAGAACCTTCCCCAGATCGAACTCAGCGTCGACAGTTCCGGGAACATCCTCGCCCATGGCGTCTGGGGCGTCATCTACGGTTTTGAAAGCAACCTGCAGCCCGGGACTGCGGTCTCGTAAGAAAGAGAGGTGCGACCATGGCAGAAGTATTTCGATTTCCTGACCACGTCCCCATTCCACCCACGACCGCCAAGAAGAGCCGCACATCCTGCCAGTACTGCATCGTGGGCTGCGGGTACACCGTCTACGTCTGGCCCACGGATGTCCCCGAAGGTGGGTTAAAAGCTTCGCAGAATGCGCTCGGGGTTGACCTGCCGGCCAGTGCCTTATCAGGCCAGTGGATCTCACCGGGCATGTACAACCGCACCGTCTTCCAGGATGGCCGTTCCTACAACATCGTCATCGTCCCCGATAAGGACTACGCGGTCAATCACGGCAACCACTCGATACGCGGCGGGACGAACGCCCAGGGCATCTGGAGTCCTTTTGGGCCGACCGCCGACCGGCTGGTGGCTCCTCTGCTGAAAGTGGGCGGAGCTCAGCAGCCCATCTCGTGGGATGCCGCGCTCACCATCGCCAGCGGTGTGCTCAAGCACGCAGTTTCCAAGTACGGCCCGCAGGGGACCGCCTTCCGCATGTACGCCTACCAGTGGTTTGAGAATACCTACTCTATCACCAAGCTGTATTTCCAGCAGATCCAGACCCCCAACGGAGCCATCCACAATCGTGCCAGCTTCGGTGGAGAGACGACGGCCCTGGGGGATACGGGCCTGGACACCTGGAACATCGCCTACACGGACGCCGAGATGGCCGATGTCGTCTTCGAGGTGGGTGCCGGAGGCTACGAGAACCAGACCGTCTTCTTTACCCAGCATGTGATGAACCACGGGGCAAAACTGATCGTCCAGGACCCGCGCAAGATCATGGACGCTGCGTACGCCGAGAAGAATGGAGGACTCCACCTCCAACTCAAACCGGGCACCGATGCCGTCCTGCTGAACGCCATCGCGCGCGTGATC
>JBKPAZ010000173.1:0-7527 GCA_046726655.1 Chloroflexota bacterium | reverse complement strand
CAGATATTAAAGTCACGACCAGCAGTGACACCCTGGCCGGGATACTTGACCGGACCGTGAATCCGGAACTTGCTTTCATCACCCGTAAGCTCAAAGCCTCCGGTACAATGGAGGATCTCTTGAAATTACAGAAATTGCTGTGAGGATCGGCAGCAGGCCATGCCGCCAACGAGACTGCGTCTCAAGGAGTAATGAATGAATCCAAACCTCAAAAAACAAGTCTTGCGTACCTTCACCTATGGTCTTTACGCAGTTTCGTGTGCTGATGGAGGTGAAGTGAACATATTTACGGCAAACTGGCTCACACAGGTATCGTTTGATCCTCCCCTGATCGCCGTATCTGTAGAGAACGTCTCTAAATCATTGCCAATGATTCTCCGCAGCCGTATATGTACCGTCAACGTGTTGCGCTCTGGTGGACGAGAACTGGCAGGCCAACTGGGCAAATCGGCTTTACAGCGTCCAGATAAGCTGGCAAATATCGCATTTCACCTGGGCGCCAATGGCTGTCCTCTCCTCGATGATGCGCTTGCCTGGGTTGCCTGCGAAGTGCGCCACACAGCCGGAGCAGGCGACTCAACGCTGATCGTCGCTGAAGTTGTAGATGTTGGTATGCAGGGCGAAGGACAACCGCTCACCATGGCTGAAGCTGGTTTCCGTCACGCGGGGTAAGAATAATGAAACCTGGCTTGCTATGGTCCTTAACTCTGGGATATACTCGAAGTATCTCTTCAACGACATGCTAAAAGGAGCAATCTGCATGCTAAACGGGAGCAATGTCTCCTTAGATATTGAATCAAATGGTATCGACTGCGCGTTTTGCAAGCGTACCGAAATTTCCCATATCCTTAAAGAGACACCAAATTTTCTCCTCGCCGCCGATCACGCTCCCCTCGTCGAAGGCCATATCTTGATTATTCCGAAACAGCACTATGCCTGTTTTGGTGATGTTCCTGCCAAACTCGATACAGAATTACTTACCTTGAAACGCGAAGTTCAACACTTCTTCACCCAATACTATGCTCCAGTGGTATTGTGGGAACATGGCATCTTCAAGCAAACCGTCTTCCATGCTCATTTGCACTGCTTCCCCTGGGGAATAAGCGGATATAACCTCGACGAGAATTTGCATAACATGATCATCTCCTCTCAGGAGGATATACGCGATTGGTACGCCACCCACGGGCCCTACTTCTACATGGAAGATGCCAACATCGCATTACTGTTTGCGCCAGAGATGGACCGCTATCTGGGCATCGTGAAGAACGTATTCTGGCGAGGAATAGCGTCGCGTGGTGGTACAGTCGAGTGGCGTTCACCACAACAACGCTACGCAGAAGGCGCGCCTCTTATCAAAGCAATGATCGACAAGTGGCGCTCATTTCAAGAACAAGGAGCAGACTATGCCAATAAGTCCAGTGCGCGATGAATTTATCGTCGCGGGAGACCTCACATTTCATTATATTCAATGGGGCGAGCAAGGCCCTCCAATTATTTTTGTGCATGGCTTGACCGCCAATGCTTTCTGTTTTCAGGCTTTTGCCGATGACCTGGCTCGTGATCACCGTGTCTTTGCCTATGATCTACGTGGACGAGGTGATAGTGATAAACCTGAAAGCGGCTACAGTGTTCCTATCCATGCTGCTGACCTGGCCGAACTGATCGATGAATTGAACCTGGATCGACCCGTAGTGGTCGGGCATTCATTAGGAGCGCTCATTGGACTCTATTTAGCAACACGGTATCCGGAGAAACTCAATAAGCTGGTACTGATCGACGCAGGCGCACCATTGCCATGGAAAACGGCCGAGGAGCAACCTGCCTGGCTTACTGCGTCCATTCATCGGTTGGGGACACCAGTCCCCTCGTTTGAGGAATATAAGCAACGTCTAAAAGCAGCTCCATTCCTGGGATCTTACTGGAATAACTATATCGACCTCTATTTCGAGCACGATGTGCGCCCTCAGCACGATGGATCAGTCGTCGCAAAAGCCTATCGTGAAGGGATACTCGAGGAAGGCAAGCACGGCTTAGAGAACAAGCCCGAAGAGCAGTGGAAGGACGTTACAGTACCAACACTCTTGCTACGGGCTGGTCAGGGATTGTTTACTGATAATGACCAACTGCTGTCAGAGGAAGCGGCAACAGCGATCCGGCGTGGCATCAAAAGCTGTCGTTATGTCAATTTCCCCAAACTGAACCATTATACAATTATTTTTGGCACTGAAGATAGTCCAGCCCGGGAAATTCGTAATTTCATAGATAAGGAGTAAGAGTCAATGGCTATAAGAAGAGTAGGCGTTGTCGGTTGTGGCCTGATGGGCAGCGGTATTGCCCAGACATGCGCGCAATCGGGATACGAAACAGTTGTACGCGAGGTAAACCAGCAATTGCTCGATAAGGGCCTGGCACGCATATATGATACGTGGGATATGCTGGCAGGCAAAGGCAAGATTACTCAGGGTCAGGTGGATGAGAATCGTGCGCGCTTGCATGGTACGCTCGACCTTGTAGATTTTGCCGATTGCGACCTGGTGATTGAGGCCGTGATTGAGAATATGGAAGAGAAAGTGCGTCTCTTTCCGGCCCTGGATCGTATTTTGAAACCAGATGCCCTCATTCTCAGCAACACTTCATCATTGAACGTCACACAGATGAGTGCGGTAACCAGGCGACCGGATAAAGTCTGCGGTCTGCACTTCTTCAACCCTGCACCGGTTATGAAGTTGGTAGAAGTTGTGCGCACTATTTCTACTTCTGAGGAGACGATTGAGACCGTGAAGCAATTTGCTATTTCCCTGGGGAAAACTCCTGTGCTGGCAAAAGATACTGCAGGTTTCATCGTCAACTTTTTGCTCATTCCCTATCTGCTGGCAGCCATACGCATGCTGGAGAACGGTATGGCTACACGCGACGATATCGATACTGCCATGAAGTTGGGCTGTGGTTATCCGATGGGGCCATTTACGTTGCTCGATTACGTTGGACTCGATACTACGCTGTGGGCAGCGGAGGCCATCTATGACGAATACAAAGACCCGCTGTATGCGCCGCCGCCTCTCCTGCGCCGCATGGTGATTTCAGGGATGCATGGCAAAAAAAGCGGCAAGGGCTTTTACGATTACCAATAATCGATTAAGGCTCTATTGTATGCCTGGAGACATCACGGTTCTGTTCTGATCTGAAGGACGCGCACCCCTTGCATATCGAGCCAGTAGCGGCCCCTGGCACTGACGATGCGCATGAGCACCTGCTCACAGGAAGGACAGCGCATGACCGTCCCCATGGCGCTCTTGTAGACCGTGAGTTCACCAACTGTCCTGGTAGCCCCGCAATGAGCACAGGTTTCCTCGACGAGCGTCATTTCAAATGGGAACACTTCCCGCAAGATCCCGCCTGCGGCGTTCCCATCGAGTGTCGTATTGTCCATTAGGAACCTCCTGTCGGACCGAAACGCTCCGTTTTGATGCGCTTCGGCTCATATCCCAGCGGCAGCAGGTCTGTTGCCGCTGTTTCGACAAACGCTGTCGGGCCACAGATGTAGGCGAGAGGGTGCTGCTCCACCGTCCAGGCGATATCTCGCAAAAGCTCGGCGTCGATGCGGCGGCTGTAGCCCGTCCATCCAGGCGGCTGCGTCCGCGTCAGCGTGTGGATCACCTCCAGAGCCATGCCGGTCCCTCCCAGGCGCTCCAGTTCGTCCCGGTAGATGATGTCCTCATAGGTGCGAAACGAGACGAGCAGCCGTGTCGGGATGGTACTTCCCACGGCCCCGCGGTGCCGGATCATCGCCATGAGGGGCACGATCCCTGATCCACCTGCAATAAGGAGCAAGGGGCCACCCAGGCGCTCCTCCCAGACAAAGTAGCCGCCGATGGGACCACGTAGCTCCAACTTATCACCAACGCGTAGTTCATCGGTGAGGTAAGGTGACACTTCCCCGTCGTTCAGCCGCTCAATCGTGAGCGTGATCTGCTGTCCGTCCTCGGGAGGTGAGGCGAGGGAATAGCTGCGCTCGGCCTGGTACCCGTCCTCAGCCGTGAGACGGATATCCACGTGCTGACCAGCCAGGTGCCCCGCCCAGTTGGGAACCGACAGCACCAGGCTCTTGGTGCGCGCCGTTTCCTGGTGGGTGGCGACGACTTCAGCAGGCTGCCAGGTTAGTCGCCCCAGTAGCGCTGTTCTTTCCATGGATCACCATAATTGTGGTAGCCAAGTGACTCCCAAAAGCCCGGTGCATCCTGCTCGACCAAGCGCAGACCCCGAACCCACTTGGCACTCTTCCAAAAGTAGAGATGAGGAACCAGCAGTCGCGCCGGCCCACCATGTTCAGGAGCCAGCGGTTGCCCCTCGTAGCTGAAGGCCACCCAGGCTTTCCCACCCAGCACATCGGCGAGCGGTAAATTGGTGGTATAGCCACCATCGCTGAAAGCGATGACATATCGCGCGACGTTGGGGTCATAGTCCACCTGGTGCAGCAAGGTCTCGACGGAGACGCCTTCCCAATGGGTATCGAACTTGGTCCATTTGGTGACACAACTGATATCGACGGTGGGCGTCTCGTGGGGAAGGGCCAGCAGTTCCTGCCAGGTCCAACGCTTGGGCTCTTTGACGTTGCCTCCAATCGAGAAATCCCACCGCTCCAGGGGCGTATGCGGGGTCGGACCAGCCGAAAGCACCGGAAAGCCGCGCTCAAGATACTGTCCAGGCGGCAGCCGCCCGGCAACGTCAGGCTCTTGGCGACGGCCTCGGAACCCCCGCGAAAAGAATCCTTCACTCATGTTTTATCCCTCCATTGCTTTAGTATACCGTAGTCTTCCACATTGCACAACCTGTCTGTGTTTCGTTTCAAATTGTTGACTTGTTCTTCTTGTATGTTTCAGTTATATTCATAATAGATCTTTCTCTCTTCCTTATCGTAAAGCTATATTCCACTGTGCCATCCAGGTCCGCGCTCTGTGGTCACGCAACCTGATGATAGCCCGGTCCCGATACATACGAAAAGCGAACGAAACCACTACATCGGGATCATCGGGATCAAATTCAAACGCAGTACCATGCTCATCCAGGCTTGCCCCTTTGTGGAATCCTGTATACCAGGGCGACATCAGGTTCACAAAGGTAACCGGATGCCCACCCAAATCCTCGGTGCAGACGAGATTCGGAGCGCCCCAACCCGAATGTGTATGCCCACTCAAGAACAGGCCGACTTGCTTATATCTCCCCAGGATAGTCCTCACCTCGGCAGAGTTTTGCAGCGCGAAGAATGGGTCCAGTGAATGGTAATCGAGGTTGCGTTCAGGATCACGATCTAAAACGGTATGGTAAAGCGGGCAATGGCAAAAGATAACAGAAGTATGTCCTGGATGTTTAGCAAGCGCTGTTTGCAGGAAGGTGAGTGACTCTTGCGGTAAATAGGGCTCTGGGTACTCCACCGGATCGAGCATAATACAGAGTACTTCCCCTTCTACCCAGTAATAACGCACTGGTTTTCCCCAAAATGCCGTAAAATCCTTGATGAGGTGATCTTCACTTTCACCATTTTCAGCATATAACTCGTGATTGCCAAGACCCGGGTAAAACGGTATCTTTCCAAGCAGGGTTGTCAGTTGTTTCTTTGCCAACTGGTAGTTCTCCGGCGCGCTCATTTCGATAATATCACCTGGAGAGACGCAAAAGGCTGGCGCTCCCTCTTCTGACCAAAGCGAACGAAGGTCACGGAACATGGGTGTCAGGCGTTGTGTATGAAAGGCCCGCCATTGGTCCTTAGCGCAATAATGCAAGTCGCCTAATGCCCAGAAGTAAAGTAACTCTCCCCTGTCAATGTTTGCTGGCACTACTGACTGAACATCGCTCATACAAGAACTGAACCTCCTTCTAACTCGTTACCTGTATTATAAACTATCGCTATGGTGGCTTAGAAGCATCTGAAGCCGTACAGCGCCCAATACTTCACTATTTGCAGTATTGAGTCTGACACCGTATAATACCAATGTTAGTCAGGAGGCATTGAGTGAGCAAAGAACTACGCATCATCCCGGTCACAGGTATAGGCGAGGTCTCCTCAGGCAGCGACCTGGGTCTCATCATCTATGAAGCCATACAAGCGCAACAACTGGAGCTTCAGCAGGGCGATATATTCGTTGTAACTCAAAAGATCGTCTCCAAAGCGGAGGGGAATGTTGTCAATCTCGACAAGGTGCGCGCATCAGAGTTCGCTCGCTCACTGGCCCAGGAAAGCAAGAAGGATGCACCCTATATTGAAGTCGTGCTGCGAGAAAGTCGCCGTATTGTGCGCATGGATCACGGCGTCTTGATTGCCGAGACAAAGCATGGCTTTATCTGTGCAAACGCCGGTGTAGATGAGTCGAATGTCAACGGGGCGCGTGAAATCACATTGCTTCCCATCGATCCCGACCATTCAGCCCGGCAATTGCGCGCACGCTTGCAAGAGCTTTCGGGTGAAGGTTCTGCCTTTGATATAGCGCTCATTATTTCGGACACCTGGGGCCGTCCATGGCGCACCGGGCAGGTGAATATGGCGATAGGTGTAGCAGGCATGGAAGCGCTTGTGGATTATCGCGGACAATACGATCCCTACGGATATGAACTGCACGCCAGTGTGCTTGCCGTAGCAGATGAGCTAGCATCAGCAGCCGAATTAGTGATGGGAAAAGTTGATCGCATACCAGTAGCGCTTATTCGTGGTTATAGCTATATTCCAGGCGAGGGGAGCGCAAAAACGCTTCTACGTGACCCTGCGGCCGATATGTTTCGGTGATAGGCTCATCCCCTGGGGGTTATAATCGTCTTTTGACGATATGCTGTCAAAAGAACTGTCAACAGCTACAGTTCTTCGCTACAGGTACCCAATCAAGCTGGGTTGCAAGCCGAGGAACAGATAGTTTCGAGAATTGATGAGCTGGAGGAGTATGCTCCAGCACCACAATCCACAAAGATGGAGCAAGATCGTCTTTACACCGTTCGTCTATGAGACAAGTACTAGCGGTTCCTGACCAGAAGAGACCACAAAAACGACAGGATAAGCGTTCCCCTCAGGACGAATACAGGTGATGGTGTTTCTCAACTGTGAATATTTGCTATATTGATTGAAATGAGTAGCAAATTCAATTGTGCCTATGGTAAGCAGTTCGTGATCAAAAGCATATTGACCCTTGCTCATCAACTTGCTATACTCTGCAAAAGCCTGAATTAGTATGAGCTGATTGAACGATCGAGCTTTCTACATGTATCTCGCTGAGTAAGCGTGTAGAGCTTGTATGGTGTTGCCTTACAGAATGACCCATGGATTTCGTGGGACGGACGAAGGAAGAATCTTGGATGGAACTCACCCTCGCACTTCAGCAAGGAACGAAGGTTCTCGTCGCCTGTGATGGTCAACCCTCCCACACCCTTGATCTCCTTACGCTCGTTCCGAGAGAGCAAGGACCACCTCATCCTCTCGACGACCCGGTCGCTTATGGCAAAGCTATCTACCAGGCATTGTATCCCAAAGCAACAGCAGCATGG
>JBKPAZ010000172.1:0-4880 GCA_046726655.1 Chloroflexota bacterium | reverse complement strand
TGAGCATGTCCTCGCTATCTCGAATGTATCAGGGTTAGTACTTGATTGGAAAGTTTCCACTGGAGACTATATTTATTCTTCTCCAGCGGTCGTAGGCGGTGTCGTCTATGTTGGTTCAGATGACCGCCGACTTCATGCATTCAATGCCAGCACAGGTGTCGAGCTCTGGAATTTTCCCACCGGGAATTTCGTTGACTCCTCGCCAACGGTTGCTAATGGCATAGTCTATGTCGGCTCAGACGATGGAATGGTGTATGCCCTGGACGCTGCTACAGGTGCCGAGTTGTGGAGTTTCCTCACGGGGAGTTTCGTTGACTCCTCGCCAACGGTTTTCAACAATTCGGTCTATATTGGCTCAGGCGATGGAAAGATTTATGCTCTTAATGCTTCGACAGGTGCTTTACTCTGGGATTTCCAGACAGGGAGCGTGGTTCACTCTGTTCCAGCAGTGGCAGGTGGCGTGGTCTATGTTGGTTCTGATGATGGCAAGGTCTATGCACTTAGTACCTCTAAAGGCAAAATGTTATGGAGCTATCAGACAGGAAATTATGTTGTCTCTTCCCCAGCAGTGGTGAATGGTGTGGTCTATATCGGCTCGGGCGATGGCAAGATCTATGCCCTCAATGCCACCACTGGCGTCAGGATGTGGAGCCATGGAACCGGATTTTATATCTTTTCCTCACCAGCAGTGATGAACGGCATAGTTTATATCGGTTCTTATGACCGCAAGCTCTATGCCCTCAATGCCTCAACGGGGGCGGTCTTGTGGAGCTACAAAACTGGCTATTACATATACTCCTCTCCAGCAATAGCAAACGGTGTCGTCTATGTTGGATCGGATGACCAGAGTGTGTATGCCCTCAATGCTACCACAGGAGCCATCTTATGGAGTTACCAGACAGGGAGCTACATTACTTCCTCGCCAGCAGTAGTCGATGGTGTGCTTTATATTGGCTCGATAGACCACTATCTGTATTCATTTCATTTACCAGGTAGAACCCCTTGAAGATGATTAAGAAAGGGGGGCAGTATTGTTTTGACATGTATTTTTTGGGCAGCAAAAGGTATATAGCTTACAGGCTGCTTTCGTACAGACCTAACACTGTCATCCTGAGCGAAGCGAAGGATCTGGCAAAAGGTAGGTAGTTTACAGCTGCTTTCGTATAGAACAAGGAGAACAATATGCGTCTCTTAAAGCGTTTTTTTATTGTAATCGCACTTCTAGTAGTAATTAGCATGGGAACCTGGCGTATCTTGCCTGGGAACGTCTCTCGACATGCTCATGCTAGTGGAACATCCCCTATCCAGCATGTGGTCATAATCATGTTAGAGAACCATACATTTGATAACTATTTCGGGACTTTCCCAGGCGCTTATGGGGTCACGTTACCTCAGGCGCCTAATCCTATGCCGAGAGATTACAATCATGGCTCTGAGGCGGAACTGGCTGCTATTGACGGCGGCAAGATGGATCACTTCGAGGCTCATGCTAACGTGCAGTATAAGCAGTCGGATATTCCTATCTATTGGCAATACGCGCAAACATTCGGACTGGGCGATAAATTCTTCACCTCCTATGCTTCTAGCAGTACTCCAAATCATATGACATGGTTTGCCGCCCAATCAGGGGGAATTTTCGAGACCGTCTCACCAGTTGGGTGTGGTACCGCGCCGAATAATCTTATTCACTCACGTGATATTACTACCGCGAATGACTACTGGTCATATCCATGTTATAACATCCGCAGTTTGCCTGATTTATTAACAAGCGCCAACTTGACCTGGCGATATTACAATAATGTTTCTATTTGGAATGCACCCGGCATGATCCAGTCGGTCAGCAACTCACCTGACGTGATTGCTAATATCTCTCAATTCACTACTGATGTGAACAGTGGTCACCTGGCAAATGTCTCCTGGATCACTCCATCAGGAAATTACACTGATCATCCACCGGCCCTCCAGGAGCCAGCGCAAAATTTTGTGGCCGACAACGTAAACGCGATCATGAACAGCAAGTATTGGAATAATACGGCTATTTTTGTTACCTGGGATGACTGGGGCAGCTTCTACGACCATATTAAGCCTCCACAGATCGATGCTCTGGGGCTGGGCCTGCGTGTGCCTCTGATTACGATCTCACCCTATGCCATTCCTGGACATATCTCACATCAAACTGGCGATTTTAGCTCCTTTGCGAAATTCATTGAACATAACTTCAATTTGCCCAATCTAGGTCAGCGTGATGCGTCGCTTAAGATTAATGATTTAATGGATTACTTTAACTTTAATCAGACGCCGCAGTCACCGCTGATTCTCAACCATATACCCTATTCCAGCACACTCGTTACTCCTACTACTGGACTTGGCTCTACTGTAAAGGGTTCACTTACACCAATGGTTGGGGGCACAAGCGATAAATATAAGTTTGATGTGATCTATACGCCGTCTGATACTCCTGCCATCCATAACGTGACAATCGATGGGAATGCTTTTCCGATGAATCCGGTCAAAACACTCCCTAACGGGGCTGGAATACAATATGAATACAGTACAACCCTGGGGGTAGGTACTCACAGCTATAGCTTTACCTTCTCTGATCCAACTGTTTCTGGTGGGGGAACCGTCACGCTACCTCACAACAATGTGCAGTATTCTGGCCCCGAGGTGCATCCGTTTTCTGTGAATGGGGATACAGCTCCGATAAGCCCATCAGTAGCCCTGCCAAATCAGCCCATTACGTATACTGCTACCTATACGTCTCCTTCTAATACTCCGCCAACTCTAGCGCAGGTACTCATTGATGGTATAGCGCATAACATGCAGAAGCAGGGCACAAGTACTGATTACACGAAAGGTGTCGCGTACCAGTATGTCGCCAGTGGCTTATCGATGGGGTTGCACCTTGTACAATATAGTTTCAATGATGGATCAACTGTGAAGCCGGCCACCTGGCTGGGCAGAATTGCCCCGACGATTACTCCTATGCTCTTGACCAAATCCAAGGTCAGCCAGGCAGGGAGTAACATCACTTTCCAGGTCAACTATAGTGATAGCAATAACACTCCAGCAACGCAAGCTACCCTCTATATAGATGGTACTGCTTTGCCACAACAAATGACCTATGTTTCTGGTTCTTACAATACCGGAGCGATTTACCAGCTTACAACCACCCTGTCGCCGGGCGCTCATTCGTTGTACTACATCTTCTCCGGTGGTCAAACCAGTTGGGCGTTACCTATGTCTCCCGGAAGTATCGGGTTTAATGTGAGCGCTGCTAGTGCGAAGCCTCACTCGATAGCTCTCAATATCCCATCGGTTGATTCGAGTAATCTTCCGAGTAATCCGGATGATGCTGATGGCATAGGTTAGCTTGGTATTGGTACTGGAGAGAAAAGCCGGGGATTCTGAACATATCCCCGGCTTTTCTTTTACGTGTTTGGCGAAGGAGTTTACCTGTTATCGTATCTATCTCTAATGGGGTATACACATTCACTTTGAGATCTGGCGCGTCAAACACCTGAAACGTGAGATGCTCAAACATGAGATAGCCTGCTTGTGGATGATTGAGCGTTTTGTGACCTTCTGGCGCACCGAGCACCTCATGATCGGGCCACCAGGCCCGAAATTCAGGGCTGCGAAGCATCAGATCCTGGATCAACTCGGTCAAGCGGGGATCACCAGGATAGCGACCACAACTGGCACGGAATTGTGCTAAGAGCCGTCGTGCATGTCCTTCCCAATCGACAAGCAGTTGCCGATGGGTTGGTGAGGTAAAGAGTCGCCAGACGGCATTGCGTTCGCGGGTGGTCATCTGCCCAAAATCGCCAAAGACAACGCGGGCCGCTTCGTTCCAGGCCACCACATCCCATCGTCGTCCTACGACAAAGGCTGGACTGAGACCCTGATGATCGAGGAAGTGCTGTAACGTCGGACTCACGGTCTCAGGCTCCATTGCCCTCTCTGGAGGGGGTTGTTGGTGGGCTAAGAAGAGATGTTCTCGCTCATTGGCATGCAAGTGCAAGGCCTGGACGAGGCTTTCTAAGACCTGAGTCGAAACGGTAATCGGGCGTCCCTGCTCCAACCAGGTGTACCAGTCCACACTGACGCCTGCCAACTGGGCCACTTCTGCGCGTCTGAGTCCGGGCGCTTGCCGCCTGCTTCCTCGCGGCAGTCCCACGTCTTCAGGAGCAAGCCGAGCCCTCCTGGTGCGCAGAAAATCTCCGAGCTCTTGCAATCGTTGGTACTCCTGCTCACGTACCATAGTTCCCTCTCTCTCTTTTGTCCGCCTTTCGTCGCGGGAACGTAGGAGTCTCACTCCTATGATAAACACTCTTCTTGTTCTAGTATTCTTTTCAGTCTACACTTTCGATGTGTCGAAAACAACGTTCGAAGACAAGGACATGGTATCGATGAGTTTTCGGGGCCACGGAACACTTGTCGTCGGGATATATACTGGCTTCGAGGCAAGCCGCGCCCGGCGCACGCATGGTGTGGCCACACGACCGCGCATCCCAACCCTACGTCTAATGAATGGAGGAATTTCCTGTGAGAGTTTTCGTTACCGGAGCAACCGGATACATCGGTTCCGCCATCGTCCGCGAGCTGCTTGCGGCGGGGCATCAGGTCGTCGGCCTCTCCCGCTCGGACACGGCCGCCGCAGCATTGACGGCCACCGGCGCCGAGGTGCACCGCGGCAACCTCGACGCCCTCGACAGCCTGCAGAGCGGCGCGGTCGCATCGGACGGTGTCATCCACACGGCTTTCAACAACATCTCCGAAACCACGGACTTCGCGGCCTCGGTTCAGGCCGACCTCCGTGCCGTCGAAGCGATCGGAGCAGCGCTCGAAGGTTCCGGCAAACCCTTCGTGGTCACCGC
>JBKPAZ010000171.1:0-2684 GCA_046726655.1 Chloroflexota bacterium | reverse complement strand
GCATAAGACTGATCCGTAGGGAGAGACGGTACGTTGACCTGGTCAATAGTTACGCCTGCAATATTCAGGCGTAACGTTGCTTTGATACTAAGGGTACCTGAAAAAACGGAAGGGAAAAGCACGAGATAGCCATGTGGAGCGATAACTGCACCTAAAGGAAGATAAAATGGAAGTGTGTTGGGGCCTGTATCAAAGCTGGCATGTGCTGCATAAAGATTATAAGGTTGACTTTGTGGATTGTACAACTCTACCCAGGAATCAGCGCTAAGCGAAAACGTTTTGCCTGATTCTGAACAGTTCCAGTTTGAACCAGGCATCGAAAGCACTTCGTTAATGCGCAAGCTACCGGGGACTGCCGGTGGTGGCACGGGTGAGCCTGGCACAGAAGGAGGTATAGGTGGGGCGCATCCATGAGTGCTTGCAGACGAAGCGTGTGAAACAGGTGCGCTCAAAAATAGCGCTACGAAGAATAACGCCGAAAAAAAGCGCAGCCTCACAGCACCTCCTTCAGTTGCCACATGCACTCTTGCTATTGTGAGAGGTATTCAAATGGGACTTTACTGCGGCCTGGGATGCGTTTGTTAATGGCCCGGCGTAGGGCCTCAACACTACTTTCACCAAGAGAAAAAGCTATAATTGAACCAATAATCACACCACAAATGCCGCCAAGCGCTATGCCTTCGAGAAACATGCGATTACGAAAAAATGTCATCATTGATCACCTTTTCTAAAAGATTGAATTATTGCAAGTATACGACCGTCTTTGCTTCACTCCAGAGGCTTTCAAGGCGGTAGTATTCACGTTCCTTTGGCCCAAAGATATGTACAATGACATCCCCAAAGTCCAGTAGTATCCAGCCAGCTTCGGCAATGCCCTCACGATGAAGCACTCTGGCTCCCTGTTCCCCTAATTGTTCATCAATGGCATCGGCAATGGCCTGTATTTGACGGCGATTGTTACCACTACAAATGACAAAGTAATCAGCGATAGTAGTTACATCTCGTATATCTAATAAAATGACATCCGAGGCTTTTTTGTCAGATGCGATATCGACCGCAGCCCTCGCCAGTTGACCAGAGTCTAACAGAACTCCTTCCACAAAAGCTCCCTGTGTTTACACATTTCTAGGCAGTAACGTACGCATAATGGCACTGCTACATTTTTATGGTAGGGCAGTTTAACGATGGAACCCCTACGATGCTATCAATTGTACCCGCATTATAGCATGCGTTAGCAAGAGGTGTTAAGAAAGAGAGTAAAGGCCAAACCACTCTTCTCTACTTGTATGACGTTCTATGCTCACATTCTGCAAAATTTCTGAGCGCAGTTCACCCAGCGTGCCGTAACCCTCAGCTTCCACATCGTATTTATGGATCGTTTCCTCGTTGCGTTGATGTACCCACACGAACGCGTCATCGGGCAACTGGGGATACTTCTCGACGACGGCACGCAACATTTCACGCGCAACGTCTTCGACAAAGCGAGGATTTGCATGCGCTTTATCCACGATATAGAGTTCATCTGGGCGCTTGAGCAGTCCATAATTCTCGGAACTCATGGCGCTTTCAGCGAGGTCGACCAGATCCCTGGCGTCCAGATGCTGGTCGGTGCCAATCATCAAGGTCGCTCGCCCGCGCTGGTTATGGGTTGCCAGCGGCGTGACATCCAGCATCTTCTCAATCACCTCTTCAGGAAAGCCTTCTTCCTGTAAGCGCACGCGCGCTAAGGAATACACCATGTCTTGAGCGCAAGGACAAGCCACCATGCCTTCGACTTCCACGCCGATCATGTGCCTGCTCTGCTCCTTAGTGGCGACAGCGTGGGCAATCAACCCATAGACTTCCTGAGTAGGACGACCAGAGACAGGCGTCCTTCTCTCCAGGGGAAAGGAAGTACGGATATATACTTCTGCCCTGAGCGCTTTCTGCTTCTCCACAATGGTTTTTGCAATATGTTCGGCAAGTAACTCGATTTTAGGCCAGGCATTGTTGCTAATATCCGCTATGACTTCGTCGAGCGCATCGCTGAAACGAGACATATGCACTCCTGCCTGGGTGGGACCAAGGTCGGCGTACAGGTCAAAGGTCGCATTGAACCATTGTTGTTGTTCCTTTTGATCACCGATGAGAATAGCCTTTGAGATGCCAACGACACCTACACGTCCGAGGCGGACATGCACAGCTGGTTTCCCATTCTGAATGTCTCGATCTAGAGGTATATGCAAAATAGGAGCTTTCCCATTTTGTGAATTCGGCGGCAATATTGTAGTATCGATACCCATGAAAATGTTTATCCTCTCTAAAGATTGATTAAGTACTCTACATTCAGGTATTCATATTGTGAGAACATAGAGCATGCCCCTTTTTAATCCTCTGTCAGATACTACATGTTTTTAACAAGCGAAAGAGATACATTATCTTTTGTCGCAGATGTCGCAGTTGTTGCTGGCGAACCCCGAGGGCGACCGCAAGGGTCCCCGCTCCACACCACGCCTCTCCCGCCCTTACAATGATACGGAGAGACTTCGCCAGCAGTATCTGTAGCGGTTGTGTCAGATGATTATTTTGTTAAAAATCATCCGGATATTGATACATGCACTGAGTGCCGATCAATCGGCGATGGGCGCGATAATGCTCTTTAACTTTTTCATGGGGACATCAGAACATCCAGCGAGTGCCGATCA
>JBKPAZ010000170.1:0-9526 GCA_046726655.1 Chloroflexota bacterium | reverse complement strand
AAATAAATGAACAAGAGAAGAAGGGAAGAATCAACAGAGAAACGCCTTGGAAACGTACGAAAAACTGTTCTATGATATCTTCGATCTGCTGAACACCAAGTGAGTGTTTCACAACGTTCCCGTGAAGAACCGCTTAGCCTGTTTGCTTCTTAGAAGCAGCACGAATTAGACGGCGTATCGTTTCATGTGAGACGCCATAGTCATCTGCAACTTCGCGGAGAGGTTCGTTCTTCTCAAGGACACACTGCAGCACAGTCGACCATTCTGAAGCGGGTATACCATTTGCCGGGTTTCTCGGATGCCATCTCGATTGTTGTGTAGCGATGGGTGTAGGAATCATGCTGGGTCTCTCCCCCAAAAAATGGGACACATGACATCTCCACTGCTGGTGGTTTGCCGCTATACTTTCTCCAGAACCAAAACATGGGAGCCTGATAAATCCCACTCTCTTTGGGAGTCCAAGAGAGCATGCATGGCTCAGAAATAAGAAAGAGAGCTGTTCTATGCCATCACAACGATTATCTGCTCGCTTTGGCGCGATCCTCAGCCTCCTGGGGGGCGCTCTGGTCCTCTACGGCGTGTTTTTCCTCCCGATGGTCTTCGGGCATGGAGGAGGGGGTAATGAGCCAACGTCTGAATGGACGGTGGCGAACGCTTTCAGCCCGGTGGGTGTTGTGCTATTAGCTCTTCCCTTGCTGGCTGTGCTTTTCATTCTATGGACGAGTGCAACCAGCTTGTTTCAAGCACTCTCGCCTAAAATAGTCACCTGGAGACGGAGAGCCGCTCTAGCAGGGCTGGTCATTCAGGGTGTGCTGGGTTTCTTCATGGCCGTCTTGTATACCTTTGGTGCACGGTATGGCATAGGGCTAGGGTTCGGGCTTGGGCTCCTTGGTTTTGTGGTCATGACTGTTGGCACTTTTCTCAATTGATCTCTGAAGAGAGTGTGACACCTGAAGAGGAAGCCCTTCC
This sequence comes from Chloroflexota bacterium, assembly GCA_046726655.1. Taxonomy (GTDB): domain Bacteria; phylum Chloroflexota; class Ktedonobacteria; order Ktedonobacterales; family Ktedonobacteraceae; genus DATMNR01. Next base: position 8,557 of record JBKPAZ010000170.1, on the reverse strand, counting down.
GTCCGGGCGTCACGCGCTGTTCTTCGCCGTCTTCCCATTCACGCATTGTCTAGTGGGTTCCCTCGCTCGGCTTGCTACCTGTCGAGCCATCCTGGCTGTATAAGTGGTGATATGCCTGTCTTGAGCATACTTCACGGCTCATCAATACTCGAGCCACGCCAGTCGGGCAATGATCGGCTTGGACTCTCTGGCGCAATCTCGACACCTATACCTGCTTGCAACATCGCTACTTGCTTACTTGAAAGAGAGGAGAAATTGTCCCTGGTTGCTCTTCCATCTCATTACATCCAAAAGGCTCATCAGTTCTGTTGCCCCTCAATACGGATGTCATCGGAATTTTCATGAACCTACGATGAAGTTGTCTCCATTGCCGCACTCCTCAGCGTGCTATATGTATCACGGTAAAGTAAACATGCAAACCAGTAGGAAGATACCATGGATATCGTCGCTTTCGGTACACCCTTCGGCCTCGCATTCGCCTCCGGCTTGAATGCATACCTGCCCCTGCTCGCTTTCGCGCTCTCTGTACGCTGGTTGCATCTGTACACGGTGAGCCCGCACTTCGCCTTTATCACCCAAAGCTGGTTCATCGCCGCGCTTGTCATCCTCACACTCCTCGACTTTGTCGCCGACAAGATTCCCCTCATCGACCATATATGGAACGCCGTTCACACCTTCGTACGCCCCATTGCAGGAGCTGTTGTCGCTGTTGTCGCAAGCAGTCATGCTCTGCCAGTGACGCACATTACGGCTGTAACCAGCCATTCTGGATCAGGGGCAGCCATGGTTGCTCTCAGCGCCATCCCTATTACCGGAGTTGGTCTGCTTGTTATCCTCATCATTGGTGGATTGTTAGCGGCTCTGAGCCACACGGCCAAAGCAACCGCGAGACTCGTTTCCACCATCACTACCGTTGGTTTTCTCAACATAGTACTGAGCCTGGTAGAGGACGTACTCGTCTTTATTGTTATACTTCTTTCCCTCTTTGCTTCTACCGTCATGCTCATACTGTTGGCGCTCTTCGTCCTCGCCCTTGCGCCACGATACATGCGTACCAGGACCATCTAGATCAGTAGACATTGGCGTATATAACCACAGCGTAGGTAGAGCAACTGGCCAGTATGAACATCATTCCAAAGTGAGTTGTGGACGAATTACCCCAACCTGCCAGCGCAGCGTGATGAACTGGCAAAGGCAAGGTTGTAGTAAAGGTACTGCTCGGATAAAGAGGAAAACATTGGATGATTTTGACCGCGACAAAGTAGATGAGATCGTACTTGCACTGCTGCAACTCACCCTGCACGATTACTATCGAGCCTGGAAAGGGTTGATTGGGAAACGCTTGATCGGCTGTATGAGAAAGGGTGGATCGAGAATCCGAGAAGCAAGGCAAAGTCGGTGGTACTCACCGAAACAGGTCTTGCAAAATCAGCTGGCCTGTTTCAGCACTACTTTAGGTTGTCAAGCAAAACACAGTATGAGCCGTAAGATCATCCGGTGTAGGCGCACATGCCAACGCGCGGCGAGTTGACCACCGGGAGGAGCATCTCTTCCCCACATTCGTGCTCCTCTGCGCAGGCATCGCACAGCCATCCCTTATCGTCAAAGATGCATTGGGAGCAGACCTCGGTGGCCGATTTGCCGCATTCCTCGCACAGAATCACCGGTGGAATATTCCTGGCAAGCACCTGGATGGTATTCCCCCTTGCTGCTACTTGCCGTTCTGAGATCATCCTCAGTTTTAGTTCCGTCGTCGTGCCAAAATCATACTCGTAGGAGCAGGTTTGTCCCGGACTGAGGACTTTATCCAGGCGCACCCGCATGCTTTTCTCTCCCATATCCCAGTCATCGTATATCCCTGCATCGATAGCATAGCGCACTCCTTCAATCTCAAAGGCACTCAGGTGCCCGCAACACTCCAGCCAGGTATTCCTCAGAAACTGATCTAACGTTGTCAATGTAGTACTGGCCGTGACTTCCAGGTGCATCCAGTATATAGATAAATCGCGTCCTTCCACCACCAGATGCAGTTTCCTGGTTGGCTGTGCTTTCTGTTTACTACCAGCCTTCGCTTCAGTGATCGCCCTTTGCTCGCATATCTCCAGATGCCTGGTCATGGCCGACTTACTAAACTCGCCATGACAAAAGGTACATGTTCCCTTTGAGGTTTGTCTTGCCATACACTATTCTTCCTTCTCTGCTCATTGCTCTTGCAGTTATAGAATACGATATGAACCGGGGAAAGAAAAGCGCTACAGGGATATCTAGCCAGCTATGGTAAGATAGACCCATCACAGAGGGTTTGACTAGAGGGGAAGCACATATGGACACGTTGAAGAAAGACCTGGAGCAACGCGAGAAAGCTGAATTAATCGCTATCATGCAACAGATGCTGCGCCAGGAGCCGGATTTGCAATGGCTCCTCATGACACCGCTGCCAATAGCCTCGTCTCAGAAGGCATCGATTGACCCGAAGATATACCAGCAGCAGATATTGGCCGCGATGTCCGCCGGAGACTATCAGCGTAAGCGCAAACGCGGTGAAGTCCAGCAGAGACTCGCTGCTATCAAGTCCATCGCTGACGAGTTTGCTGCAAACGAAAACTATGCCGAAGCGCTCACCATCTACGAAGTGCTGGTCAACGAGATCATTGCACACTTCAATGACTATCGCGATGAGTACGTCGCATTCAGCATTATCCTTATGGGCTGTATTGATGGACTGGATAGCTGCTTTGCGGGTGAAGAGGACAACCCTCAGAGGCGGCTGCGTGTCATTCGAGCGCTCTTTGCCATCTACCGCTTCTCTACCGATAGCGGGATGGACCTGGATGAGGATATTGCCGGTTTGCTTGTTGGCAACACCTTGCTGGAGGAACGACAGGTTATCGCGGGTTGGGTACAGGATGCGCTCAAGCAAAAAGCAACTGGGAGCAGCGGCGAACGATATGAGATTCTGCTGGCAGCTTTAGAACGGGCCAACTAGCTATGAGTACTATCCCAATGGTAACCGAACAAAAAATTCGCACTTTCGTCGGCGAGCAGAATTTCCAGAAGGGCCAGCAACTTTTTCGTGATGGAGCCATCGTTAACCCGGAACAGCAGGCAATGGCTTTGAAAGCCTATTGTTATGGCTCACTTCCCGAACCGTACCGCGTGCAGGTTACATTCGATGGCTCTAGAATCAATTCATATCTTTGCTCCTGTCCAGCAGGTGCATCTGTATATGCGAATCGCGGCTGCGAACACGCTGCTGCATTGCTCCTCGCATGGACCAAGCAGCCGGAAGCGTTCGCCCAAACGGATGACATCGATACCGTCCTGCAACGACAGAGCAAAGCCCGGTTGATTACGCTCGTCAAACAGTTACTGCAGAAACAGCCGGAGGTGGAATGGCAACTCACCATGCCGCCTCTACCTGGTCACAAAAGTGTGCCCATCGACGCTGAAGAGTATCGCGATCAGGTCGATGAAGCTTTTCGACATGCTGGACACGAGTGGAACGCCGTCTATGGTATCTCATCTGATCTCTACAATATTACCGCTACTGCCGCTCGTTTCGCTCGACAGCGGGACTATGCCAACGCCTCAGTGATCTATGAAGTGGTGGCGCTGGAAACACTAAGCCATTACCTCTCCTATCATGATGAGGATGGGGCGCTGGGCCGCGTCGTTCAAGATTGTGTCGAGGGTCTGGGCACTTGCCTGGAGAGCGAACAAGAAGATGAGGCCCTCCGTGAGCAGATTCTAGGGGCCATTTTTGCAGTGTATCGCTTTGATGTCAACCATGGTGGATTTGGCCTGACGAGGGATATTCCACCTGAATTTCTCCAGAACACGACTCCTGAAGAAAAGCACTTGGTGGCGCAATGGGTTCGCGCTGCACTTGTCGAGCTGCAGAAAAACAAGCCGGAGAGCGATTGGCGTCGTCAGCGCTTTGGTGGCCTCTTGTTGGCATTGGAGGCAGATCTACTGAGCGATGAAGAGTTCCTGCGCATCGGTCGGGAGACAAAGCGCATCCAGGAAGTAGTCACCCGGCTACTGGAACTGGGCCGGGTGGATGAAGCCGTTCAAGATGCTGGCCAGGCAAGTGGCTGGCAGTTGGTGAAGCTTGCAGACCTCTTTGTCCAGTACGGGCAGGATGCTGCGGTTGAACGCATGATGTATGAAAAGGCGCAGCAGGAAATGTACACCTCTGCCGCCGAATGGCTGAAAAACCACCACGTGGCGAAAAACAATCTTGCTGCCGCACTTGAGATGGCCGAACTCATCTTCCGTAAGCGGACATGGTTCGCGGAATATCAGAAAATGCGTGAGATCTCCATGGAGCTTGGAAACTGGGAAGTGGTCCGGCAAGAATCGCTCACGTTCTTGGAGACGACTAAAAATGTCTCCATGCTGGTAGAAGTTGCGCTCGATGAGGGAGATATTGAGCGAGCACTTCAATTACTAAAGGCTACAAAGCCCCCTGGCCCTGAAAGCTATCAGTGGCAGTACGACTATGCACGGGCTCCTGAAGTCGCTCTTAAAGCTGCTGAACGCACCGAAGAGGCGTATCCCTGCGCTTCGATAGACCTCTATCAGCAACATGTTGAACGTCTCATCGCTGGGCGTGGACGAGCCAATTATCAAGTTGCTTGTAGTTACCTCGTAAGAATTCGGTCTCTTTATGAGAAGCTGGATGAGACTGAGGAATGGGCGACCTACATCACCTGGTTACGCAAGCGACATAGTCGACTCTCCACCTTGAAAGAAGAACTGGCGGCTGCTGGTTTGCAAGGAGCAATGTGATGGCTGATCGTCTCAAGAAAGAGGAGTTCGTTCGCCTGCTGGCTACCCAGATGAATGCCGACGAAGCAACGGCAACCGCCTGGATGGATGGCATTGTTGAAACGCTCTATGAAAGCTTTAAAGGTGGGAAAGGTGTGACTTTCCCCGGCTTTGGCGGCTTCTACGTGCGCCCAGAGCCTGAAAGCTGGGTCTTCAAATTCAATCCAGGCCAGCGATTGCGGGCGCTTTTGGGCTGGTCATCGACATACACGGGCGAACTCTAGACATGCTTGATTTGCAAGGAGGAAAGTAGTATGGCAAAGCAACAAAAACCGTGGGGATATAGCCCGCGCAAAGTAACTACGTCACAGCTTCAGGAGACGCTGAAAAGAGAAGTGACAACAAAGGCCAACGAACTCATAGAGACGGTTCTGAAGCCGAAGCACATTCAACCACCTCCTGAGAATCCCCAGTTCAACTACATTGTAGACATGTATGGGAAATGGTATCATCGCTATTTCTACTTCTGTGCTACGTATTGTGTCCCAGGCCCCAATGCGACAGTGCCAAGTTTCGAGGCGAAGTTTGCCCGCATGGAATATGCTGGTAATAACCGCTTTCATCTGGCGTTTATGCGGCATACTGGACAGTGGGTGGAGTTGTCTACCGGCCTGTCATTAGATGAATGTTTGGCGGCTATTCGGGACGATCCTTTCTTTCAACCGTAGTGAGATAAAAAACGAGGAACGTATTGGCACATTATCTAGAAGGACAGGACCCATTGCTTTCTTAGCGAAAGGAATAGAGATTCTCTCTGATCGCGCACTTTTCCACCAGTAAGTACTGCCATCATACCAAATTTCTGGTTGCGTTGCAAAAATGACGACGATATTCATGCCAACTAGATGTTAGCCTTGACAAGGAAGAGGTATAAAATTGGTGAAAGAGAACTCGACACCCGTCGGTTCTGGTTCGACTATTTATAGAAACTTATAATATTTTTAGAACTTATACTCTTTCACTTCGAAGTCTTCTCCTTGCGCTGGCTAAACAAGACATCCGTTCTAAAAAATGTCATTCCTGTTGTTAAGAGGGAAAGCTTTAGGGACACCTCCATTCTCCACTGTGTTGGATGGGAAACATGCAAAAACCGCGATTACTGCAGCCGTCTTGATCGGCTCACGAGCCGCAACGGGATTTGGAGAGTCTTCTCGCCCAGGTGCGAGTTTCACAAGGCTACGTAAACTGTATGGGGTAGAGTATTGGTTACGTGCACCGAAGATAGGCTCAAGATGCTGGTGATTCGATGCTCTTCTCACCCCGTGTTCTGGCAATCCTTTCCATCGTGCGAAGAGAAAGAGGCTCCAACGCGGCTTCTCTTTGCCATTTTTTCTCCCTCTTTGTCAGTTTTATTTCTCATGCTTGACCGCTGCGAACAAGAGAAACATAGGGCGGCGAGTTTCGTCCCGCATTTCAGGATCCTTGTCCAGCATTTCTTGCGTCGGCTGAGGTTCGGAGAACTTCGTAATGGTGAAGCAAGCGTCAAGTAGCGCATTCAGATGGGTAGCGACGGTACGATGATACTTGACCACATCATGGTCCAAAAATCGTGCCTGACGCGGACCTTCCATCCTGATAATGGTCGACGGGCCAATGCAATCGCTCACCATGCTGACCGTAATACCAGTCTTGTTCAGCGAGTGCGGTGAAGATCGGATGTTCGACCGAGAGGACGAAGGTGCCTCCGGGTATCAGGTAGTGATGAATGTTGCGACAGACGATATCGAAGCGCTCGACATAATGAAGTGCAAGTGAACTTAGCACCACGTCGAATTCCGCTGCGAGAAAGTCGAGGTCTTCAATCGCAATCTGACGATACTCGATGGCAGAATCGTTGGTGCTCTCTCTGGCGCGCGCAATCATCTTCTCTAAGATGTCTACTCCCATAATACCAGAAAGATGCATAAATAATCTCAGGGAACCGACGGATGTCGGCTCCTCTGTCACCAATTTTCTACCTCTTCCTTGTTCCTTCCGGGGTACTGTATCAAAAGATGCAGCATCTGCTTGCCGAGGATGGAACAACTGGGGGAAGTCATCCTCGTGTTGTTACGCTGATCCTGTTTGCCCTGACTGGGTACGATCGACGCGAGGCTCGACTTACCAGCAAGCTGCCGGGAGTCAGTATTCACGCCGGTTGCCGGTGATTGGAGGAATGAGAGCTGGCAAGCTCGCATCGTGGACTAGGGTATTGAATGTGGCAACATCCGTGTCGATGATCTCGTGGAGCTGGCGAGTGAGTGTAGCGACGCGGGCCGAAAGATCGTCGAAGAGGAGCCCTGCCTGACTGGTCGGGGGCGCGTCGGCACTGGCCACTGTGCTGGCGAGAGCGGCGAGTTTGGCCGAGAGTCGCATGGGCTCAGACAGGGTGTCCATTTGGTCTTTCACCTTGGGCTGAATGAGTCCTTCCTCGATAGCCGAAAGTTTGTCCTTGAGCGATTTCCCGAGGGTAACCAGCGACTCGTGGATATCCAGTCCGCGGGTACGCTGCTCCCATTCGTCGGCCTGACGGCGGATGCTGCGCAGCGCGTTGATAGCCTCGTGAACTTCGGAGACCTTCGCGCGGATGGCCTGGAGCAGGTCGAACTGCTGTTGCAAATCTTCCTGAGAGGTGGTGACGCACGGGTCTTTGACGACGGCAAATGATTGGGTATAGATCTGATCACCCACTTGAAGCTGGACCTGGTAAACACCAGGTGGCACTAACGGACCCTTCATGATCTCCTCTGATTTCGTGTCGCCCTCGATCCCTCTGGGAGGTGCATACCGCAGGTCCCAGACGAAACGGTTGGCTCCCGCCGCTTTAGGAACACGCGGCTCCTTCTTTTTTTTCTCCTTGTCTTTGTCGCGTCCTGAGCGTGGCTGTTCCTCTTTTTCCTCGCTGGAGAAGGTTCTGATGACCTGACCTGATGCGGTGAGAAAGGTCAAGGTGATCTCGCCCTGCGGCTGTTCCTTCAGAGCGTAATGGATGACTGCACCGTCTGGGGGATTTTGTCCGGCGTCGAGGTACTTCCTCACCTTTTCACCCGTGGCTATCTCCTGCTGACGATAGGTCGCCTGGAATGGACCGAGGAAGGCGAAATTCTTGCCAGGAGTCGGTGGCATGTCGTAGCTAAACGCGGCCAGGAAACGGGTGGTAGGGCGCGGCTGAAAGAGATGAGCGCTGGCTTCGCAGACCTCATCGCTCACCTGTCGTAGGGGCGAAATGTCATCGAGGATCCAGAACGAGCGGCCGTGAGTAGCGACCACCAAGTCGTCGTCCTTGATCACGACATCGTGGATGGGTACAGCGGGCATATTCAGGCGCAGGCTTTGCCAGTGTGCTCCGTCGTCGAAAGATACGTAGAGACCCGTCTCAGTCCCGGCATAGAGCAAGCCGCGTCGGACAGGGTCCTCGCGGATTACACGAGTAAAGTCGTTGTCCGGTATGCCGGTCGTAATCTTCGTCCAGGTCTTACCAAAATCATTGGTCTTGTAGAGATAGGGTCGGAAATCGTCCTGTTTGTAACGGGTGGCGGCAAGGTACGCGCTGGCAGGATCGTGGGGCGAGGGCTCAATGATGCTGACAAGCGCCCATTCGGGTAGAGCGGCAGGGGTAATATCCTGCCAGTTCCGGCCGCCATCGTGCGAAAGGTGGAGCAGGCCATCATCTGATCCAGCCCAGAAGAGACCTTGCTGGTGCGGCGACTCTGCAAAAGCGAAGATCGTGCCGTAGTATTCGGTGCCG
>JBKPAZ010000169.1:0-11123 GCA_046726655.1 Chloroflexota bacterium | reverse complement strand
TGGCATCCGACGAAGCTCGTCATTTGACAGGCTGTGCCCTGCCCGTTGATGCTGGCTACCTGACACGATAAACTGATTACGGGAACGCCTTGTCGAACTATTCGCTGTACTCCAGCACGATCGAGGGATCGATGGAGATGCGATCTCCATCGACAAGTGCAAGTTGATCGATACGCTGCCCCTGGCAAGTCAATCCATTCAAACTGTCTACATCCTCTATTACCCATGCTCCATTCCTCCAACGAATGATCGCATGGAAGCGTGAAACACGTGGAGATGCTATCTGGATATCACTTGTAGGGGAACGACCAATCGTGAACAATGGCTTATTCAGTCGATACGCTCTTGTCACCTTCCCATCTATCTCAACCGAGATATGACTCTCCTGGCGCTCTGGACGCGTTATCGCTTTACGCACGGAAGTACGAACTTTCAGTGTGGCTTCCTCGTCTTCATCTCCCGCATCATCCTTGTCTGTGTCCTCCTTCGATGGAGTACTGCCATTCTTGGACGACAAAGTAGGAGTAAGCACCCGCCCCGATTGAGTATGTGAGGAATCCCCGCCGTTAAGCGCGGCCACCTTTGCAACGGAAATTGCGGGTAGGAATGGTACCGTGGCCGTGCTAACCTCCTCATTATCAGCTACTAGAGGCGCAAAAGCCGGGCGGATCATCGAATCGTCCTCGCTACGGTCAAGATTGTAGCGATTCTGTTCCTCCAAGAGGGCGGCAAACAGTCCTCCCTGACGCTTTAACTCGTGGAACGTCCCCTGCTCGGCGATTCGTCCTTCGCTCATCATCACAATCTCATCAACATGACCAAGGGTACTGAGCCGATGAGAAATGGTTATGACCGTTCGTCCAGCAATCAGTGTGTGAAGAGCCTTCAGGACTTCTATTTCTGCCTCCACATCCAGGCTGGTCGTTGGTTCGTCGAGGATGAGGATAGGAGCATCGCGCAGGATGGCGCGGGCAATGGCCAGGCGTTGCCGCTGACCGCCGGAGAAGTTCTTGCCCTGCTCGCTCACATGGGTATTATAGCCATCAGGCAGGCTCGTGATCATCTCATGGATAGAGGCTTTTTTCGCCGCTTCTACGATGTCTTCGATGGGCGCTCCAGGCCGCCCAAAGGCAATATTCTCGCGAATGGTGCCCTCAAAGAGCAGCGAGTCCTGCAGCACCATACTCACGTTGTTGCGCAGCACATCCAGCGGGTACAGGCGGTTGTCAACACCATCGATTTTGATTGTACCCTGCTGAATCTCGTAGAAGCGTGGGATCAGACTTACGAGCGTGGTTTTGCCGCCTCCGGAGAGGCCGACCAGGCCGATCCTCTTGCCAGGGCTGATCTGCAGGTGAATGCCTTGTAAGACCGGCACTCCGGGCAGATACCCCATCACCACGTTCTCGAAGGTAATCTCTCCTCGGAAGCGTTGGGGACCTGTGTAGGGGCCGGGCAGCGGAGAGTCTTTCACTTCTGGGGCCTGATCCAGCACCTCCTGAATGCGTTCGGCCCCTGATGCTGCCGTGCTTGCAAGCGTCGCTAGCTTGGAGAGGTCGCGCATCGGCTGGTAGAGCAGTTTGAGGAAGGTGAGGAAAAGGATCAGCGTGCCAATATCGACGCTGTCGGAGTCGATGGAGAAGGGGCCAATGCTGAACACATTGCCGGTTGCCACATAGCCGCCGATGCCAACGACTCCGGCAGTACCCAGGACCACCAGCAGCGTGACGAGTGGCGTAAACTGCGCCTGCAGCCAGCCGGCACGCAAGCCCGCTCGTTTATTCTTATCAACGTAGGTGCCAAAGCGCACGGCCTCGAGTGCTTCGCGTGTGAAGACTTTGATCAATGTCAGGGCATTGATATCCTCGGTGGCGACGTATGCGAGTTGGCCGGTGGCTTTGGCAGCCTTTTTCGTAGCCGCTTTGATGTTCTTGGTGTAGCCCAGCACCGTCACAAAGAGCGCCGGGGCAATGGCCATTGCGAGGAGCGTGTATGGTACGCTGAGGAAGAGCATCACCGATAGGACACCCACGAGGGTCAGCACACCTGCCAGCAAATCGACCAGGCCATCGGTGACCAGCTTCTCGATGTCGGCGATGTTGCCTGTGATGCGCTGGACCAGGTCGCCTTTCTGCTGCTTGCCGTGCCAACTGAGCGAGAGTCGTTGCAGATGGTCAAACAACCAGTTGCGGAGCCTGGCGGTGAGCAGTTGTCCAATGTAAGCCGCCAGGTAGAGGTCCACAAATGCCAGCAGGGCGCTTAAGAGGCCGAAGATGACCAGCATTAAGATGGAGAAGACGATCACCCCGAGGATGCTGTGCTGCACCACGACGATTCGGCCACGCGGATCGTTCGGGTCGACAGGGCACTGCGCTTGTGGCGGCATTCCAGGCGCAAAGTGAGGGTCTGGTTGCAGGCTGGGGTCGATCTGCGGGATGTCGAACCAGGACTCGATGGGATCCAGGAATGGGAAGAGACATGCGGGATCATTACCCACATTCTGCACCTTGCTTGGAATAAATTTGAGCGGAAATGCCGCGATGATATCGCAGCTCACCTGGAGCACGGTGATGATCATGGCAAGCAGTACCAGACTGCGAAGGCCTTTCATATTCCGGAATAAGAACGTAACTAACAGTCCCATGAGTTCCTCCTCGCTTCATCATGTGGGCACATAGCAATCTCATGAAGCAGATGTGAGCGTTCTTTGAAGCGCGGGCTGTTCAAAGGCTGGAGACGCGAAAACTCCAGCCTCTTTGCCCGTTCCTCAAAGTGGGGTCAGACCCCATTCGGGTTATACTTCGCGATATACAGTGTCGGTCTGCCGCCAGCACCGGTGACAGGCAGGTAGATGAACTGCGTTGACTCATCGATGATGATGCTCAGCGTGTTACGGCCAATAATATAGTTTCCCAGCCTGCGGAAGTGTCTGGTCCTCACATCAAACACCGTAATTCCGCCAGCACAGGCCACAAAAATGAGGTGCAGAGTACGATCCAGCACAACCATATTCGGCGCAGGAGCTACCGTTGTCTGAAAAGGATCGTCAAGAAAAGCCTTCATGGTGTTCAGGTCCATTCTCATCACATGCTGCACCAGCGGAACGTCAGGGTCCACACTGGTGCAGTCAATGTAGGCAATCTGCTGTTCTGTGTCCAGCTCCAGCGCATGAGCCATATTGCATGATTCTGGTAAGATGGCGCGGTGCATAATTTTGGCGGCGACAGGATCGATCGTCACTAGTTCAGCAGTCCCAAGTGGTGGATTTGGGTGAGGCCGAATATTTCTATCCTCCGAAACCTCTATCACCAGGTAGACCAGGTGCGTCACTTCATCATACTTGAGCTGACCCACCCGATAGCCGAACTTGGGCACATTCCCGGCCACGGTGGGAACGGGAACTTCACCTTTTGAGAGGTCTTCGTCCGGCAACTTGGGCAGCTTCCCAATATTGATCTTGGCCAGCACTTTCAGCGTCGGCGGGTCAAGCACATAGACGTTCTCTTTCGCCGGGTCAATATTCTCGTTCTGAATGGGTAGAGTATGGCCTGGAACCTGGACTGTGGCATGATTCTCAGCCCCGGGAACAGCCACAAAGAGCTTATGATTCACAGGATCATAGCTCATAGAGTCTGGGTCTTCATCCTCAGACAACTGTAGGAAATTGATGTTGGTCAATGAAGGCTCATCGAAAGAGTAGACCCTGTTCTGCTCAGAACCAGATGCAAACACTTTGTGCAGCTCAGGGACCACAATTAGCCCGGTCACCCTGGGAATGGGCAGGCGCCCCACAAGCTGCTGCTTTTGCAGATCAAAAACGAGCACATTGCCATCCCTTGCAACATCAGCAGGGTCATCCGCGTGAAAGGTATGATCCACATACTGTAGATTATTTGGAACAGGACCGGTGTGCGCGATAAACAGCAGGTGAGTGGTTGGGTCAATGGCCTGAAAGCCAAAGGCATCAAAAAATTGTGTCTGGCCAGGCTCAAGCGAATCCGGGGGCCCTTTGTCTTTGAGGCCTTCGGGTAAGGGAATAGTATGCACCAGCAGGACATGATGAGCCGGTGGCGGGACTATTATTTGACGGGCTATCAACGCAATCACTGAGAGCAGAAAACCATAGCAGACAATCCCCGAAAGCCAGGTGAGCACTCTGCCCACACGAGCAGCGGCTGGCGAGCGTGGTGTAGTGATAAAACTCTGATCCATGGTGACCTCCTCGTGATACCTCGACAGGGTTTCGTGTCTTCTGCTCTCTAAAGCACTTGGGCAAGCAAACAATTTCATCACTTCCCATCGTTAGAGACGCCGTCTGAGTCGGGGTCGGGAGCATAAAGCACAGTATATAGAGGATGATAGTCAAGCAGGAACTGTTCGATGGCAAAAACATGGGTTGTCTGAATATCAATGGCAACCTGATTGGTTGGCTCGCCCACCAGCAACACTGCCTTCTGCTGCCCATTTGCATCGACAGTGAGGAGCAGTTCTTCATTGTCCCTCTCTGGGGTCATACTCCCATATCGTTGTGCTATGCTGTCAAAGAATGTATCCTGGTTGATGATCACATCCAGAATATGTTGGATTTCGCTAAGGGAAAGTTGCGCTCGCCACAAGGTATCACTTGAGTCTGTTCGAAAAATGAGCGTTCCGTCTCCATAAAGGGTCCACATCGGCACTGTGTGCATCTGTGCTCCAGCATGCTCAGGGAGCTCGGCGAGTTGCACGAGGATTTGCTCTGAGGCCTTGATGTAGGGGATGGCTCGCTCAGTTGGAACTGGTTTCCTCGCGACCATCCAAACCATGAGCAAAACGACGATCACGAGCCAGTCGATGAGGAATAACGTTGCTCGCCTCCCTAGAATACGCCTGTACTTTTGCATCGCGTGGCCCCTCCTTTGTTAGGGTGACTGATTATTCCTTTGCTCTGTAATATCTCTCAAAGGAAAGTCACTGCCTTCCCTTTCTATGAGATAGATGCGGTGAGCTTGGTCAGCACGTCAGTCAACTCTTCTTTTTTCGGACTGTCGAGCTGTTCAATACGACGGGCGGCAATACGTACAATATGAGATGAGACAAGCGACACTGCATGTGGTACCTGTCCAAAACTTGGAAAGTCGTTGATATCTACTACCATGGGACCATGAGAAGCCTCAACAACGTCTAAGCCGTAAATCTCCAGGCCGAAGATTTTACCAACTTGCAACGCCAGGTCATGTAATTCCATTGTAATTGGAATAAGTCGCTTCTCTACCTCCACTTCAGGGTGCAGCGGCGATCTCTTCGTCACTGCGAAAACCTCCTTTCCAGCGACGTACAGCTTAATATCGAATCCGCTATTTTCTACATATTGTTGAGCCAGGAAAAAACTGGCATTCGCTTCAGCTATCTTCAATCTTTCGAGATCAGCCGGGCTATCTACGCGGTAGATGCCACGACATGAACTCCCATTCGTCGGTTTCACCACAAGCGGATAATCCTGTTCAGGAATCTGCCCCAGCAAATGTGGATGAGCCACGAAATAGGTGAGGGGGATAGGTAGCCCTTGAGACTGGGCAAAAGCTGTGGCAACTGCCTTGTCGCGTACCAGGCGGATGGAGCGTGAGCTGTTGATCGTTGGAATACCCACAGCCTCTGCTGCCTCTAAAAGACTCAGGCCAGGCCCTTCTGAAACGGTTTTCAAAACATAGGCATCATAGCCCTGCAGCGGAAGATCAGATAAACAAGTAATCGTTGTATCCGGTTCCAAGAGATCAACTTCATGTCCCCATCGCAGAAGCTGGTCGGCAATGATTATTGGCATTGATTCGTTTCGATATTGTGCTTCAATAATAAAGCAGAAACGCATCTGGTCACCTACTCTTTCCATGGATTATTGAATCGGGTCTTTTCCATGTGGATAAGTGCTTTATGCATGAGCTCCCCTTGGTTTGTGCCACAAGAGGATCAGAATCTGCCGCTGAATAAGACCCGTGTAAATGTCTGTCCCCCACAATCTACACGTGCAGGTTGCTGTGCTTATTCGCCACTAGTGGTCTAGTGTGTCAGTTTGTTCCAAGCTGTTGTTTCTGGATTAACATTCTTTCTCCTTATTAAGCAAAGGTTAAAATAATGTTAACCTAATTTTAATAAAACTATATCACATTCTGGCGAGCGACGGAAGAGATGTATTAGGTAATTCTGCCGAAAAACGCGGACCTTAAATACTACTGCCGAGTGCTGTAACCGGACGTGAGGGCTACTAGCATCTCTATAGTCAGCAATGCTACTATTGAATCAATACGTAGGCGAGTTACATTACAGTTTTTTGCAACTCAATTTCCTCAGCAGGATTGTCTTTCTCTTGAACGTGTTTGCGGGGTACGATATCTTATACACACGAAGCACGTTCTCTTGAAAGATCGCGTCTAAGCTTGCATTCCCCCCTCTATCGTGCTCACTTGATGCTTACAACGAATTTATACACTTTTAAGCAAGCGCTCTTTTGACACTACTTAAAACCATGTGATAGCATGCAGTACCCGTGGATTTTGCCGTAGGGTGTCATCCTGAGCGAAGCGAAGGATCTCCTCAAGCCGGCACAGCATTGAAGCGACGACGAAAGCACGAACATGGCGACATTCCCGTTGAGCGCTATGGTTGGGCAGCAGAACATGCGGCTTGCCCTCATCCTTAACGCCATCGATCCATCGATTGGTGGCGTTCTCATCTGTGGGCGTAGGGGCACAGGCAAATCAACGGCTGTACGCGCGCTTACCAGTCTGCTCCCTCCCATAACTGGCGTAGCTGACTGCCCCTATTTCTGCGATCCAACTGCCCCGCAATGGATGTGTGACGATTGCCAGGCTCGTTACGAACGTGAAGAATTGTTCGCCATCGCTCAACGTCCTGTACATTTGGTAACCCTTCCACTCAATGCCAGCGAAGATCGCGTTGCTGGCAGCTTCGATCTTGCAACGACGCTGGCAAGCGGCGTCACTCACTTCGCTCCAGGGCTATTAGCAGCCGCTAATCGCGGCTTCCTCTACGTCGATGAGATCAACCTGCTGAATGACCATATCGTTGATCTGCTGCTGGACGCTGCAGCGCTTGGGATCAACCGTGTCGAGCGGGATACCATCTCGCTTGCCCATCCTGCGCGTTTTGTGCTGATCGGCACCATGAATCCAGAAGAGGGTATGTTACGTCCTCAACTGCTTGATAGGATCGGACTCTATGTTGAGGCTGAAGACCAGCGCGATCCAACCAATCGCGCGCTGGTGGTAGAACGCCGCCTGGCTTTCGATGCATCTCCTGCCGGCTTTATGGTGTACTGGGCAGAAGCTGAGCAGGCATTACACGAACGTATCAAGCACGCGCAGCAACTCCTGCCCTCCGTGCATGTCTCTAGATATTTTCGGCAGGCCGTCGCGCTGCTCGTTGATCATCAGTTGCACGCGGAGGGACATCGCGGCGATCTCGTCGTGCTGCGAACTGCTCGGGCCTTAGCCGCCTGGGAGGATCGCACAGAAGTGCAGACCTCCGATATAGAGCAGGCTGTAGGGCTTGCTCTTCCTCATAGAGCACGCGCTGGCGCTGCCATCGGCCAGCATCTTACACAACTTTTCGATCAGTTGCCCGAGCCAACTACAGATGTAGATATCCCAGAAGAGGTAGCGATTATAGAGGATGATATCGATGTAGACAAACGTAGCGACGAACGCGAAGGCGCTGCTGGTCTCAGCAGGCGACTGCGCGGTGAGCAGGATATTGCGCAGGTCCAAACACTTATTTCAGTTGCGCGAGACCGCTTGACACGCCAGGAAGCTGGCCGGCGTTTTCTCTCACTGACATCGCGACGAAGCGGACGCTTCACACGCAGTCGACAGGCCAACCCCGTCACAGATATTGCTTTCGCCGCTACTATTCGTGCGGCCGCTCCCTATCAAAAGGTGCGTGGGCGTATCAACAGCAACAAATTGGAACTGCGCCCAGATGACCTCCGCCAGAAGGTCCGCGAGCGCAAAACACGTTCGCTGATCGTATTCGTGGTTGATGGCAGCGATTCGGTAATGGCTCGACAATTAATGCCCAAAACCAAATGCATTCTGCTTGCGCTCCTGCAAAACGCCTATGAGAAACGTGACCGCGTGGCTATGCTTGTCTTTCGCTTTGCGCAGGGTCGTGTGATACTGCCCCCCACGCGCAACTTCGCACGCGCCAGGCGTAGTGTCGAAGAGCTCTATATCGGTGGCTGCACGCCGCTGGCAACTGGTTTGCTAGAGGGCTTGCGTCTCGCCGAAACCGAACGCCTGCGTGATCCAACCACCAGACCTATCTTGATCGTCCTGACCGATGGCCTGGCAAACATCGACCTCTCCGGCAACATGCGCCACGACACTCCACGCCGTGACGCCCTCAACATCGCCCTGGAGATTGCAACACGCCAGATACCAACGGTTATGATCGATACAAACCCTTATGCAACGGTGACAAACGAAGCAGGCGAGAAGGTGCCAGGCCCAGGCCGCGAACTGGCTCAAGCTCTGGCTGCCGACTATTACCAGTATTGCCTGCCACATGAAACTATTTTACTAAGAAAGGGGTGAGAAACTACATTTAAGCCATATTTTCTTTTTGCAGTTATTTAGAGCAAACGCTCACAAGAAGAAAGGTCGTATTCAATGAAGACACGAACCGCTGTTTTGTACGCGCCCGGCGAACCAATCCGTGTTGAAGAAATCGAGCTTGACCCACCAAAAGAGCATGAAGTACAGGTAAAGATGGTCGCAGCCGGCGTCTGCCACTCCGACTATCACATGGTCACGGGCGACCTACCTGGCTATATGCCAATGGCGCTCGGTCATGAGGGAGCAGGTATTGTTGAGGCGGTTGGCTCCGCGGTCACCAACTGCAATCCAGGTGATCACGTCGTCCTCAGCTTCATCCCCTCGTGTGGGACATGCTACTATTGCACCCGGGGCCATACTAACCTCTGTAACATGGGAGCCGCTATTTTGATGGGCCCACAGCTTGATGGGTCTTTCCGCATGCACAATGCACAGGGTCAGGATGTTGGCCAGATGTGCGTCATCTCCACCTTCAGCGAACGCAGCGTCGTTCCCGACATGTCAGTCGTCAAAGTTGAAGACTACTACCCGCTCAACAAAGCAGTGCTCGTTGGTTGTGGTGTGCCAACCGGCATCGGAGCGGTTATCCATCGCGCGAAGGTCGTACCAGGAAGTACTGTCATGGTCATTGGCTGCGGCGGTATCGGCATGAACGCTATTCAGGGAGCGCACATTGCTGGTGCGCGCATGGTTATCGCCGTCGATGTTGTCGATTTCAAACTGGAGAAGGCGAAAGAGTTTGGGGCAACCCACACCATCAACCCGAAAACCCAGGACGTCGTGCAGATGGTCAAGGACCTGACGTGGGGCGCTGGCGTGGATTACGCATTTGAGGCTATCGCCACTCCTGCCACCATTGGTCAAGCCTATGCATGCACGGGCAAGAATGGCACAGTGGTAGTGATCGGTCTGACGCCCGCCACCGCCGAGTCTATTCCGATACCCCCACTGGACATTGTGCTATTCCAGAAGACGCTTATGGGGACGCTCTACGGCGATTCCCAGCCGCGCAACGACATTCCCAACCTGCTCGCAATGTATCACGCGGGCAAGGTCAAGCTGGACGAGTTAGTTACAAGGACGTACACGCTCGATCAGATTAACGAAGCCTACGCTGACATGCTCGCAGGCAAGAACATCCGTGGCGTGATCGAATTCGCGTAACCATAGCGGGGCACACGTATTACGTTCTGTGCGCCACACCCGCATATGGCTTGTTCAGGATATCCGTAGGTGCCGATTTATCGCGCACATCGCCGATTGATCGGCCCTCGGTAGCCCTCACGATATCCCGATTTATTATTTAAACTTCATAAGTGGGTGTGGCGTATTATAGATAGGTTATAATGTATACATATCCATTCAGCGCGATCGTAGGCCAGGAAGACATGAAACTGGCTCTCATCCTCAATGCCATTCAACCAGCCATCGGTGGTGTACTAATCCGTGGAGAGAAAGGCACAGCTAAATCGACAGCAGTGCGCGCGCTTGCCGCCGTACTCCCAGAACTGGCGGTAGTCAGCGATTGTCCTTTCTCCTGTCCTCCCGATCAGCCGGTCGCAATGTGCGCTTCCTGCCGGACTCGTCTAGAGCAGGGCGAATCGCTACCAATAAGCCATCGTCGCATGCGTGTTGTTGATTTGCCTATCAACGCTTCAGAAGATCGGGTCGTCGGCACCCTTGATCTTGAACACGCACTGCGCGAGGGACAGAGACGCTTCGAGCCAGGGGTTCTCGCCGAAGCAAATCGGGGTATTCTCTACGTTGATGAAGTAAACTTGCTGGATGATTATGTCGTCGATGTACTGCTCGATGCCGCTGCCATGGGTGTCAACATCGTTGAACGCGAAGGAGTCTCTTTCAGCCACCCGGCGCGCTTCATGCTGGTGGGCACGATGAATCCCGAAGAGGGCGAGTTACGTCCACAGTTGACCGACCGCTTTGGCCTCTGCGTCGATATCACCTCCATTCACAACATTCAACAGCGCGTTGAGATCGTCGAACTGCGCGAACGCTTCGAGGCCGCGTCCCAGGCATTTCTCGCCGGGTACGCCGCCGCTGAACAGGAATTGCGTTCCCGCATCACACGAGCTGCCCAGTTGGAAAAGCAAGTCATCGTCCCCCGTGACGTTGCCGAACTTATCGCGCTCATCAACATTGAACTCGACGTAGACGGACATCGTGGAGATATTGTGATGCGCAGGGCAGCCCAGACCTACGCAGCCTATCTAGGAGTGGAAGAGGTTACACCCGAACACGTCTATACCATAGCGCCAATGGCCCTGGCCCACAGGCTCAAACGCCTGCCGTTGCAGCAATCTTCACGCACCGTGGATGATGCGCTAAAAGCCATCAAAAAGAAACTGGCTCCTAGCGAATAGTGTCATCCTGGCAAACAGTGTCATCCTGAGCGAAGCGAAGGATCTCGCCGATCTCCTGTGTCAGCCCGAAGGAAAAAGGGTGCGTGGTATAGTGTCATCCTTCGATTCGCTCAGGATTTCGCCACCCTTAAAT
>JBKPAZ010000168.1:0-5712 GCA_046726655.1 Chloroflexota bacterium | reverse complement strand
GTGCGAGCCAATATACAGGCTGACCGCCTGACCGCAGACGTATAGGTGCGCCTTGCAGAATATCGCCGAACGGTTGCTCAGTGGAGACCGCCGTGCCCTTGCTCGCATGGTTACACTGATAGAAAATGAAGCGCCACAGGCACGTCGTTACCTGGCCGAGTTGCATCAGCATGCTGGTCGTGCTCATATCAGTGGCGTAACAGGTCCGCCAGGCGCGGGCAAGAGCACCTTAGTAACGCATCTTGTGCGAGAACTCCGTCGACGGGATCGTAAGATCGGCGTTGTTGCAGTTGATCCTACCAGCCCCTTTACTGGTGGGGCTATTTTGGGTGATCGCATTCGTATGATGGAGTTGGCTGGTGATCCTCATGTCTTTATTCGTAGTATGGCAAGCCGGGGTAGCCTGGGTGGTCTCTCCGCTTCAACCCGCGATGTTGTGCGAGCAATGGATGCGGCAGGCTATGATCCCATTATCATTGAGACTATAGGAACCGGGCAGGCAGAAGTTGAGGTGATGCGTGCAGCGCAGACGGTGCTGGTAGTGAGCGCCCCTGGCATGGGCGACGAAGTGCAGGCCATCAAAGCTGGTATTCTTGAAATTGCAGATATTTTTGTGGTCAGTAAAGCCGATAAACCAGGCGCAGACCAGGCGGTTGCGGCATTGGCAATGTTACTGAGTCTCGATCCCAATCGACGCCTGCACGATAAATCGAAACCCTACTGGCGTATTCCGGTTTTGAAAACTTCTGCCATCAAGAATCAGGGCATTACCCAGTTAGTAGATGCCATAGAGCACCATCATCAATACCTGGTGGAAAGTGGCATGCTTGCAAATCGGGCACAGCGTCAAGTGCGAAGTGAAGTGGAAGCGCTGGTGGTCCATTCAGTAATAAATGCGTTGAGAAACGAGGTGGCCGAAGATGAGTGGCAAAAGATGTTGGAGGATATCACCGCAAGAGAACGTGACCCATATAGTGTTGCAACTGAATTGCAAAAGCGGATCGGCTTGAATAATTCGTATTAATCCATACTTTGTCCTTCCAGGTTGGAGAGCGATTGATAAGCGGTTTTCCAATATAAGATGGCCTCCTGGGGTTGCCCTGACATTTCAAGCATCTGAGCCAACCTGCCATACACTTCAGCAAGAAAGGTCCTGGCTTGTGTCTGGGAAAGATATTCTTTTGCTTTTTCAAATAATTCCCTCGCCTCTTCAAAAAGTCTTTTGTGCTTCACCCCCTCCGCTTGTTCGCTCTCTGCCAGTGTCACCTTCCCGCAAATGAGATACATCAAACCCAGGTAAAGTTCGTCATGTACCCCCTCCGCAGCTTCTAGTGCACGCTGGCAATAGCGTTGCGCCTCTTCCAGGCGATACTCCGCTAAACGCAGGTCTGCTAGAGCTGTAAAATTCACCATCTTCATAACCTGGTTGTTTTCTAAAGTGGCTATGGAAAGGCATTCCATGTAATGATCTGTCGCTTCATGGTATTCGCGCATCTGGTAACAAATACGGCCAAGCACATTATGCATGCGTCCTTCCATCGAACGCTTTCCTCTTTTTTCGTACAGTTCAAGTGCCTTTACACCGTACCTATAGGCGATTTCAAATTTTCCCAAATGTCGATAGGCATCACAGAGTCCATAATACATATCAGGCAGATCCTCGTGATTGGGATCGTCCTTGCATAAGCGTAACGCCTCTTCATAGTGCTGGATGGCCAGTGCATAGAAGCCACTCGCGATATATGTCATACCCAGCGAATAGCGTGCTTTAATGCGTACTTTCGGCAGATTCACGCGTCGTTCGCTCAGCAATTTGAGGCACTGAGTATAGTGCTGAGCAGCTTCCTCGAAGCGATTCAGTTGAACAGCAGCGTTGCCAAGACAGAGGAGGTAGAATGCACGACGTTCCCGCTCGTTATGATTTGCATTATCCCAGTTTTCTTCTATACTACCAGGAGTATACAGAGGAGATAGCAAGCGTAGAGCTTCCGTCCAATGTTCTAATCGCGTGTGACACCATGCAGACAAATAGGCAATTTGACGTAATTGTTCTGGGTCGTCTGTTTGGATTTCTCCGAGCGTGGTTAAAGCTAGCTCATTTTGGCCTTCCTCCATCCAGAGGCGAGCGCGATAGACCAATAACTCAGTATCAGGTTGCTTGAGCATTGTGGTATTACCTCTCTTTCGGTAAAAGCCGGACTATTATATCATATCCAGTTGTTAAAAGATAGAGGAATTTTGCTGCATCAAAGCAATTGGGAAGAAGGTGGTAAGGGTTTTACTTAAAAGACAACGGGACATCTTACCTCTCCGCCACCGCGCCCACAAAGTAGCGGAGCGATTCCCGTCGCGTAAAGTATAGCCTGATTGCTTTATGTACACAAGATAATACATACGAACGAAATATGGCGTTGTTTTGTAGTGGCGCATAACCACTACAAAACAACGCCATACCACTTTTTCTCTCGTCTAATCGGTTGCAGTTTGCTCCGCTTGGGCTGGTTGTTCCTGCTGCGAACTTTCACCATAGATCAGCGTATTTAACTCATTACGAGTACGCTCGATGACACTGCGCAGGCGTGCAAGTTTTTCAGGATCTTGTAATGACATTCTACCGGCAATTGCAAGCAAACGAGCTGTCTCTGCAACCTCGCTTCTCAATGCTTGCATTTCCGGCTTCGGACCATGCCCACCGTGTCCACGCCAGCGCATCCAGGGCGGCCCGGCGAATCCCTCTTGATTACGTTGTCGCTCTGCGAGTGAGGCGCGCCCGGCGTCTGTGATACTATAAACCTTTTTCCCTTCGACCTCATTAGCAGTTACCATACCTGTGTCTTCCAACATTTGCAATGTGGGGTAAATTGAGCCAGGGCTAGGTGTATAGAAACCGCCGGTTTTATCTTCCAACGCCTTCATCATTTCATATCCATGCATCGGTCGTTCTTGTAAAAGCTCCAGCAGCGCGAATTTCATGTCGCCACGTCCAAAAAAGCGTCCACCCTCTCCACCAGGTCCGAAAGGCCCTCCTGGACCAAATGGTCCGCGACCTCTACGCATACCAAAGAAACGAGGCCCTCGCCATTCCTCCTGTAACCATGGAGGTGACCAATTCCCCCCCCATCTATTCCGAGGATGACCGAATGGTCCATGTCCGTGACGCATGCCAGAGAAACGAGCATGATGCCCTCGATGGCGCAGCCATGGCGGTGCTCCTTGCTCTTCTCCATAACCTGAATACTGATAGGCAAATCTTTTGCCAAACATATAAGATGCTCCTTTCCGCATTCTTAACGATATATCGTATTATGTTATTAATTATAACGATATATCGTAAGTTGTCAAGGGATTGGGCGCTCTCGTAGCCACTACAGCGTCTACAACACACTCCCCCTTTTGATGGAGCAATACTCAGCCTCAGAATGGTACAATAGTAATAAACACTATGAGGAACATATCATGGCAACACAAGTCGAGACGAACATCCATACTCCAAAAACGTTTCACTTCATTAGCGAGTATCCGCTTGTCGGGAACTTGCCCAACTATCGCAAAGATCGCCTGGGCCTCTTGCAGCGCATGGTGCGCGAAGGCGACATCTGCGGCATGCATTTTGGGCCGTTCCCTGGTATCCTATTTAACAGGCCAGAGCACATTCAAAGCATTCTGGTCGAACATGCTTATGACTTCGACAAAGGCCTGGCAGTTCATAACATCTTTCGTCCTGTAATCGGTGATGGCATCTTTAGTAGCGAAGGCGATTTCCACCGTCACCAGCGCAAGCTGATGGCCCCATCTTTCCAGCCACGTCATATTGCCAGCTATGCTGATATCATGGGATATTACGGCGAGCACATCCAGCAGACCTGGCCTGATGGCGCCACCATTGACGTCAACCGGCACATGACCAATGTCACCATGAGCGTCATCGGCAAAGCGCTTTTTGATGCCGACGTCTTCACCGAAACCGATGAACTCGGCGCAGCCATGACCGTCGCCACTGAGTATGTTGCGCATGCCTCCTCGAGACTCCTATCGCCGCCATATAGTTGGCCGACGCCGCGCAATCGTCGCACGCACAAAGCCATACAGGTGTTGCGCAACCGTATTCAACGCTTCATCGACGAGCGGCGCAACAACCAGACCGAGCGCAATGACTTCCTCTCTATCCTGCTGCAAGCCAGAGATGAAGATGGCCAACCCATGAGCGATGAGCAGTTGATGGCCGAGTGCATGACCCTCTTTGGCGCAGGTCATGAAACAACCGCCACCACTCTCTCCTGGACCTGGTATCTGCTCTGCCAGCATCCAGAGATTTATCAGAAGGTACAACAGGAAGTCGATAGCGTCTTGCAGGGGCGCACACCAACGTATGACGATCTGGCGCATTTGCCCTATTGCCTGCAAGTCTTCAAGGAAGCGCTGCGGCTCTACCCACCTGCATACCTGTTGGCCAGACGCGCCTTGCGCGAAGTCGAGATCGATGGCTACCGCGTCCCCAAAGGCTGGGTCGTCCTGCTCGCTCCTTACACCTTGCACCGTCGAGAGGACTTCTTCCCGGAACCAGAGAAATTTGATCCTGAGCGCTTCACACCTGAGCAGGAGAAACAGCTTCCCCGTTATGCTTTCTTGCCATTCGGCGCAGGCCCGCGCATCTGCATTGGCATGTACTTCGCTATGATGGAGGGCCAGCTCTTACTTGCCACCCTCGCCCAGCGCGTCAGCTTTTCCCTGGTCCCTGGCCAGGCCATCGTACCCGATCCAGTCCATCACCTGACATTGCGGCCTGTGGGTGAGGTTAATGTTATGGTGAAGAGGAGATAATCACAACTACTGGCGCATGGCTTGCCCCGGTCGCATTGGGGAGCGCAAGCCCAAACGGGATCTCGTTGGCGAACCAGAGCCAGAACGCAACTAATGGGGAACTTGGGGAACTTTCTCAGCAGTTCCCTTGCATCCTCTTCTACCCGTGAGGGAACTTTTGAACAAGGTGGTGTCCTGGAAAGGAATGGCAGCGATGGCACGAACGACTCCAGTGGTACAAGGCGAGCTCATGATCGGGCAGGGCGATGACCAGAAACAGTCTCTCACCGTCGGTTCCCCTGCCTGGTATGCCTGGTTGGAAGATGCCTCGACATTTGCCTTTGTCGGCGACATGGGCACGTTCACCGCTCGCAAGGAGTCCACGCGGCACGGTGGCACCTACTGGAAGGCGTACCGAAAACGGGAGGGGAAACTGCGCCGTGCCTACTGGTAAATGACCTGAAACCTTAACCAATTTTGCCCTCAAATGTGAGCACTTGACCTCAATGTTGAGCAGCACAACCATTGACAACCTGAAAAACCGCTCCAGAGGCAGATTGTTGTGTGCAGTAGTTGTAAATTCGGGTAGTCAGAAAGACGCTTTTAGTGCTTCCTGCCAAGGTAGAAGGTGTTGGTTCTTTTCCCATTGCGGAAGCGCTGATCCTGTGCATAAATGTCCATTTGGGAATGGATCTGGATAGATTCCTCCCAGATCATTCCCAAATGGACACGAGAATACCAGAGCATGTTCCGCAAAACCAGGTGGTTATGTGTTGTCAGGCTGGTAGGTAAGAGCAAGGGACCCGAAACTGAGCATCTTGCTTTCGACAAGCCGCAGCTTCGTCTGAGGTGTCCCGTCAGGGAAGAACCGCCTTCCTGATCCCATGATGAAGGGCTGGACTAAGAACCGAT
>JBKPAZ010000167.1:0-4891 GCA_046726655.1 Chloroflexota bacterium | reverse complement strand
CGTGCCCCACGTATCACATGCGGCGCTTGGGTCATATTCTCACTTCCTCCCGATAAGGCAATCTGTCCTTCGCCCAACTGCAGCATCTGAGCCGCACTTACAATAGCCTGCAAACCAGAACCGCACAGACGATTGACCGTGAGGGCCGGGGTATCGATAGGCAATCCGGCCTTTAGCGCCACGTGCCGCGCAAAATAGATGGCATCCTTACTCGTTTGTATTACATTGCCTAAAACAACTTGATCGATGAGTTGAGGGTCTACACCACTGCGCTCTATAGCGCCTTCGGCAGCGATAACGCCCAGTTCTGTGGCGCTGACATCAGAAAGCAATCCCTGGAGCGCGCCTACAGGCGTTCTGGCTCCTGCAATAATATATACATCCTGCATAGTCTGCATTCTCCTTTAATGGTGAAACAACGCACTGATACGTTTAAGTTTAGCACCTCGAGCAAAGCAATCGCAAGCAATCGAGAAGAAGCGCACTATCACAAATCTGTGACATCTCAGGTGAATCCCGTTACAAAACACTGTTTATATGCTATAATAGTGTACGTATATACTTACCTAACAAACAGCGTAAGGTAAGTGGCAAAACTACACTCATAGAGAGGAAGGAGGTATTCAACTAGATCGCTATAGTTTGTAATTATTCTCTCTCTTCGAAGGTTTTGTAGTGCGTTTATCGCCTTCCTCAGGCGAGCATGAAGCCGTCCACAAAGGATGTGGATGACATATCCTACCTATCAACGAACATCGGTGTCCGTGACAAGCAGTTTCGTAGGAAGTGGTCCTACGTTGACCTTAGGTGTACCAATTGATTGTACATTTGCTAGTCTTTTTATGAAAGGTGGGAACCTTCATGGCCCAATATGCAGCAGAGCGCGCTGAACCAGCAGCGCCTGCAGTCGCAAACCCCGCACCTCTTGGCCTTAGCGCCTTCGCACTTACTACTTTCGTCCTCAGCAGTTCCAACGCCGGTTTCCTCTTCCCCGCTGTGGGAGTAGGTGGTGATGTCGTTATTGGTCTAGCCTTATTCTATGGTGGTCTCGTCCAGCTCGTTGCGGGCATACAGGAGTTCAGGGCTGGCAATACCTTTGGCGCAACCGCCTTCTGCTCCTACGCCGGCTTCTGGATGGCACTCGCTGTTGTGCTTTTACCCGGAACAGGCATCCTCGCTTCACTTGCCGCGGCAAAAGCTGTCAGCTCGGGGGTTGGCGTCTTCCTCCTGGGGTGGACCATCTTCACCGGCTTGATGTTAATTGCCACATTTAGAACCACCGGAGCCCTGATTGTCGTATTCGCACTCCTGTTCCTGACTTTCCTCTCGTTGACCATAGGATGGCTGGGAGGATTAGGTACAGGTACGTTTACAACATGGGTCGGAATCGGTGGTTGGCTAGGCATTGTCACAGCACTCGCTGCCTGGTACACCGCGCTGGCCGGTGTTCTGGCCTCCGTTAAAATGTTCAATTTGCCAACAATGCCTATGTCGAGAAGTTAAACTCTCCGGCGGCCTAAGTTGCCCTTGAAGGTCTTCGGCCATTAGAAGTGGTCGAAGGCTTTCAGAGTTGTTTTACACACGGTCTGTGGATGAGATGCAGGCTGTAAATGGCCTGTGAACAGCACAAGTTGTGCTATAATTGTTACAAGCGTAGAGGCCACTCTCCACAGCGGGAGTGGCGTTCTTTAGCGTAGCCTTTCTTCTCAATGCCGAAAAGCAAAGGCTTCCATACCGGTAGTTCGGTGGTTTCCATTGTTTCGTTCACACATATTTCTAACGAGGTACGTACTATGTCGAATCAAGAATGGAGCCGGGCAATGCGTGCCATCTGGCTCCTCAACACGATCGAAGTGGAGCTGAGTCGCCTTGGCTTACCCTTGATGCGTGTTCCCCCAACCTTGCGTGACCTTGGCGATGTATTCGCTCAAGGCACGATGAGCGAGCAAGATCGGCAACTGATTGAGGATGAACTCTCTCTCGCCCACGCTATACTCGCGCAAGCGGTAGGAGAACTCCAGGCGGGTATGACTGGAATCGAGAAGCTGCTCCGCGAACAACACCTAACATTGACCACGGAAGACGTAACGGAAAGTACAAGGAGCGTAGTATGGCAGAAATTATGACCGCCCGCGAGGCGGTAGAACGGTACATCAAGACAGGCACACAGGTGTGCTGGGGAGGCTTCAGCTACACCAGGCGCCCCTACACCATTACGCGTGAGGTCATCCGCCAGCGCGACCGCATCCAGCACCTCTTCTGCACAATGAACGGCGGTGCCTCAATCGAAGAATGCCTTGCGGCCAACGATCTTATCTCGCGCATAGAGACAACGTATGTTGGCCTGGAGGGCATTCAGCCAGTGGCCTACAGTATTCGCCGCCGCATTCAAGATGGCTCTATTCCCCTCATTGAAGACTACAGTAACTATGGCTTTGCCTCACGAACCATTGCCGGGCGCTATGGCTGGCCATTTGCCCCCCTGATGGCCGAATTGGGCAGTGATTTACCGGAGTACGATGTCTTTGGCAAGGCTGGGCTACGCGGTAAAAATGCTGATGGCAGTTGGATCGACCCGCGCATCCCCCCCAAAAAGTTTGCAGTCATCGATGATCCTTTCGATGGTTGGGGCCTGCGCCCACATGCATTCGAGGGTGGGGACAGCACAGCAAACAAAACGAACGCGCTCGACCGGATACGTGAGTCCGATAAATACACAGGCAATAAAGGTGTCAAGGTTATGCTTGTGCCCGCTATCCTGCCAGAGGTCACCGTCATTCGATCACAGCGTGTGGCTATCGATGGCACAGTGCGTATGGAAGGTATTCTGGGTCCAGATGCCGAACAAGCTATGAGCGCCAAAACACTGATCGTTGAGTGCGAACAGATTGTGCCCTCCGATGAGCTACGAGCTGCTCCCGAACTCAACCATTTGCCAGCTCATATCACTACGGTTATCGTGGAACAACCCTTTGGGGGCTACCCCACAGCGGTGCCGAATTACTATGACTATGACTGGGACTGGTGGGTGAGCTACGGTCGGCTCAACCGCAAGAGCAAGGAAGAAGTCAAGGATTGGTGGACTAAGCACGTCGTAGAAACCACGGACGACTGGGATTACCTGCAGCGGATTGTAGGAATGAACCGCCTGTTTGAGCTACGCGCTACTCCGGGCTATGGATACCGCGCTGACCTCAAACGGCCCATGTGATGCAAGTGACTATAACAGGAGTATACTATGCAACAAATTTCGGAAGATGCCTATGAGACCTATCTCAAGGAACGGGGCCTGACACGCGATCAGTACACCACAATGGAGCTGCTGGCAGTTGCCTCTGCTCGCGAAGTGCCTGAGGGCGCATTTGTCTTCGCCGGCACAGGTCTCCCCCTACTGGCCTCCATGCTGGCTCAGCACACCGTCGCGCCAAACATGACGCTGATTATGGAAGCTGGTATTGTAGGGCCAAAGGTTGAGCACCTGCCAATCTCGGTCTCGGATCCACGCGGGTGCTTAAAGGGGAGTACGGTCTCCAACATGGCTGATACCTTCGGCACCACTGCCCTACGAGGCTATTGCACAGTCGGCATGTTGGGCGGTGCTGAATGCGACATGTACGGCAATCTAAACTCGACCATCATTGGTGGCTACTGGCCTGCAGGAGTTTCCGATACCGGTCATGGACCGCATGTGCGCTTTGCCGGTAGCGGCGGGGCCAATAACATCGCCTCATTTGCCGACAAGGTACTCGTCGTCATGGTACAGGAGGAGCGCCGTTTCCCTGAGCATGTCGAGTACATAACCAGTGTCGCCGGATGGCGCGGCCCACATGATGATAAGAAGGAGTCGCGATGGGACTATGGACTGGGTCGCGGGGGAGAATTGGTGATGATTAGCGATATATGCATCATGCGCAGTGATCCCGAGACAGGCGTTCTCGCACTCGACATGGTCTTCCCAGGTATCAGTGTGGAAGACGTAGTGAACAACACCGGTTGGTCGCTTGATACGAGCAAGGCCAGGCAAATGGATCCACCAACTGAAGAAGAGCTGAAGGCTCTGCGCATGCTCGTTGATCCCAGCCGTATCTACCTGGGTCGCAAGAGCAAACGCGAAGCTGCTGTACAACAGACGTAAACATATTGGCATGCAAGAAGAAGCCACCTGGTTCCTGCATGCAGGAACCAGGTGGCTTCTTCTTCCATGCCAATTCACAAAAAACTTGACCACATAGCAAAGCTACGCTATAGTGAATGTACTCTGACTGAGAGTGCAGAGGGCACAGCCCTTTGCCGGGTCGAGAGGTGTCCCCACCATTCCCTTTTTTCCCGGTGGGGAGGAGAAGAAAAGCGCCTTCGACACGCCCTGGATATAAAGCGAGGAACGGATGACAGCAAAGGCACAACTAATGACGAAACCTTCAGCCACAGATATACATGAACATCTTAGCATCCTTATCAAACAGGCAACAAAAACCTATCTTGCGCAAGAGCAGATACACTTCGATATTGAAGAGTTGCCCATTGACCTGCGCCCCTCAGCTCAGAGCAGCTTTGGCGATTATTCGATGCCGGTCATGCCATGGGCCAGCAAGAACAAGTTGGGACATCCTCCATTGTCAATTGCAGAGTCACTGGCCGAAGTGCTTCGTGAGATGCATGATCCTGCTATCGACGAGATCACCGTCACAAAGCCGGGTTTTCTCAATTTTCGCCTCAACCGTCCTGCAATAGGCAAGGCCATCATTGATCGCGTACTGGAGGAGGGGGCCGATTTCGGCCACAACGACGTTGGCACAGGCACCAAGGTAATTGTTGAGCATACAGCTATTAATAGTAACAAAGCCGCGCATGTAGGGCACCTGCGTAACTCATGCCTTGGTGACACGGTGGT
>JBKPAZ010000166.1:0-26839 GCA_046726655.1 Chloroflexota bacterium | reverse complement strand
GCTCACCCTTGCCTATGTCGCCTATGCAATCCTGCTCGGCCTGCTCGGATCACTGCTGGCGATCTTCATCGGCGCGTGTTTCCAGTTCTTCGGCACCATGATGGCAAAATTCGGAGACAGGGTCCTCTTGCGAACCCTGGTAGCCGGGATGATCATCGCCGTGGTGGTCACTTTTGTCCCGGAGGTGATGTTCGCGGGTGCGCGTCAGATTTTCCCGATGATCAACGATCCAGCACGTTATGGCGTGTGGCTGTTGCTGCTTTTTGCATTGCTGAAGATCCTGCTGCTGGCCCTTTCCTTCAAGAGCGGCTATCTGGGTGGCCCGATATTTCCGACCCTGTTTGCAGCAACGATGGTCGCGCTGGCCCTGCATTTGCTCTTCCTGAGCGTTCCCCTCTCCATTCTCGTGTTGTGCATTGAGTCGGCTGCGGTCGGACTCCTGCTAGGTGCACCCTTGACGGCCATTCTCCTGGTGGCAGTAGTAGGCACATATAATCCATACTCGATTGCGTTGATGTGTCTATCCACGGCCGTGGCGATGTTCGTGGGCACTGGCTTCAAGCAGTTGATGGCCAAGCTGGTTGCGCGAAAAGCCGTCGCATCCGCGCAAGAGGAGTAGACATGAGGTTTGACAATGCCCACTACTACCTACAGTCACGTTGAGACGGTTTCACCTCGACCTGGCATAGAACGGACAGAGATTGGGTCTCTGGCATGAGAATCATGCTTCATGGGGGAGACCCTCTCGTTGCGCATTGCGTGGGCTCCGTGTTCGCTTTGTAAAGCAGGCCAAACCCCTCATCTCCCCTTGTCACCAGGAACACTCGCAGATCGTGTAAGCATGTTGTTTCTACTCGGCGAAAATATGCAATCTGCGCTACTCCCCGAAGTCAGCGCGCAGCTTGTCTTCTTGCTCTTTGGACAGGTTGGTCTGAATGATCTCAAACTGCTGGCCTTTGACTGCCTCAGCCATCCTGCTTACCACAGCCCCGGTCTCCAACAGGAACAGGGCAGAAGTGCCTGGGGTAATCTTGGAGCGCATCTGGTCGATGAAGTCCTGGTCGATGCCATAGGTCGAAAAGTGCCCCATTAAAGCACCAATCGCGGCACCCATCGCCAGGCCAAAGAATGGGACAAAGAACAGCAAGCCGAAGAGCAACCCCCAGAATGCTCCACCCAATGCACCAGACCCGGTCGTGGCGCCCTTGTAGAGTTGTCTGGTTTTGGGTTTCCTGGCGCCAGCAGGCCAACTGACGACAGCTCCATCATGAATCTCGATCAACTGCTGCCTTTGCAGGTCCTCCAGCGTGGAGAGCATGGTATCGGCCCCCTCAGCCGTGGGAAACTGAAAAATGACGAACGTTGCCATGGGTTCATATTCCTTTCTCATTGGACACAGACACCTTGATTGAGGTCAGCGAACCTACTGATTTCTATCGGCACAGATGAGAGCAACACTTCTAGCTACAGCGCCTGAGGCACCGTACGCTTGCGAATGACGTGGGCGACAAAGGCTTCCACTCATCGGGTCAATGAGAAGAGTGCAAGGTCCAGCGCGAGACTGTTGTGACGTCACATCGCCCACAACATCAGCTGGCTTCCTCTACCTGCCATGTTTCAGTATACTGCTTTCGTGACAAAAACACAGCATCTCATCGCATTCATTTTCGTATGTCTACGGTGAGAAAGCACAAACCTGGTTGATGTGGTCTAGAGTGTTTGCGTTACGCACGGCGAGAACTGGGGACCAGCTGCTCAGCTATCTGCTTCATGAAGAGTCCCGTCGCTACCAAAGGCTTGTTTCCACTATGCAGTACGTGCTGCTGCCAGGTGTAGTCATAGTAGGGCTGATCTTGACCCTCTTGAATGGAAGCTAGAAAAGTGGAGAGAAACATTGGTGTTCTCGTTCTTTACGGTGGGATCATAGGAAGTGTGCGAAGGTAGGTTTGCTTTAGTATGGACTAGTACGCTATAATGCTCGTAGGTGCAGACCCTTGTGAGTATCTTCTGCGGCACCACGTGAAAACTTTTGCCAGAAGGTGCAAAACACGCAAGTGAAAACTTTTGCCGAGCGAGCGTAAGAACAAGGAAGCACCTATCAACCAGCCTGTAAAGGCTATTCGTATCAAGCAAGCGATGATACAGCGAACACCTGCCTTCCAAGCAGGCTGTCGCGGGTTCGAGCCCCGTCTCCCGCTCCATCGTTTACATCGTCTCACTGCAGGCCGGCCAGAAGCCGCCTGGTGACAACCAGGCAGTGTTAGGGAAAGCAAGGAGACGATGTTTTTATGTGCGAAAAGGCGTACAGCGACATCCTGCCTCGTTTTGGGGTGACGTCCTGCCTCGGTGCGCGTGACATCCTGCCTTCACGTGGTGCATTGCCTCACCAAAATCTTCCTCTGCAGGTCCCTTTTATCCTTCTCTCTCTAACTTGCAAAACCGCTGCCACGAGGATACAAGGGTGCTGATGACCTCTGGCCAAATGAGCAATCAAGCGCTATACTCCTGACAAAAGGAAGAAGGTCATGAGGCAAGCGGAAGGAGATCTGTCGCATGTGATCTCTGGTTGGCTGCCAGATTCAGGAGGAACACGTGGGAAATGGATTGAGGACACAAGCCCGACGGGCCTTGCTCCATCAGGTTGCGCCAGCGTATCACTGTGCATCGGCGTCCCAGAAGCAACAGATCTTGGAAGACTTTGTGGGCGCCACTGGGTACGCACGCACATATGCCCGGTGGCTGCTAAACCATACCGAGGAGGTCTTCGCGCCACCGACAGCGCTACGCCGACAGTATGGACCGGAGGTCGAAGAGGCGTTGGTGGTGGTTTGGAAGACGCTCAACCGGATTTGTGCCAAACGCCTAATCCCTTCCTGCCAGATATTCTCGAAACCCTAGAGGAGGAAGGACATGTACAACTCAGCAAGGAACATCGCAGCCTGCTCCTCTCGATGAGTGCGGCTACCGCAGATCGCCTCTTGCAAGCCCATCGCTACACCCATCCCCACGGCCTTTCGACCACCAAAGCGGGTCCGCTGCTCAAACAGCAGATTCCGATCCGCACCTTCGCCCAATGGGACGAAGCCAAACCGGGCTTTCTGGAGGTCGATCTGGTCGCCCATTGTGGTGGGCGATCGCAGGGCGGTTGCCTCTACACCATCACGCTGACTGATATCGCCACCGGGTGGACGGAATGTCTCCCTTTACTTAACCGTGGGAGAGAGGCGGTGCTGGCTGCCCTCCAGCGTGCCCGTGCTCTCTTTCCATTTCCCATCCTGGGACTTGATACCGACAACGGTGGAGAATTTATCAACGAAGAGGTTGCCGCGTTTTGTGTGCGTGAGCAGATCACCTTTACGCGAGGACGTCCCTATGAGAAGCGGGACCAATGCTTCGTCGAGCAGAAAAATGGGGTGGTCGTGCGCCAGGTGGTGGGTCATGGTCGCCTGGTTGGAGTGCATGCTTACCGGCAACTGGACGAATTGTATCGCGCCTTACATTGGTATGTGAACTGTTTGCAACCGTCGATGAAGCTGGTATCCAAACAGATCGAAGGGAGAAAGATCCGCCGGACCTACGATACGGCCAAAACGCCGCTGCAACGGGTAATAACCTCTGGAGTGCTGCCCTCTACCCAGCAGCAGGAACTGCGTGCCATCGGGAAAGCGTTCGACCCGCTTCGGCTCTTCCAGCAGGTAGAACAGTTGCAGCAAGCCACCTTTCGCTTTGAAGCTAATCTCTTATCAGTCAGCCAACCTACACCGACCTCGCCGCTGGTCCTGTTTGATCTCGCGGGATGCGCAATGGAGCTGGTTCTGCTGGAAGGAAGAGAAGTAGATGAGCTTCCCTATGAGGAGCAGAAAAGTGCAAATGTTCTGGACTGGCGACGGACCAGCAAAGATCCTTTTGCCGGGCAATGGGAGCAGATCCTCGCCTGGGTGCGAGCAAACCCAACGCGGAGCAGCGGAGATATCCCTCAGGAACTCCAGTCACGATTTCCCGGACGCTATGAGCGCTCGCACTTGCGCACCCTGCAACGGGGTATCCACAAGATCCGGGCGCAGGTGGTCCAAGTACATGAGGAAGCGGGATCACCACAAGAACCTGAGGGAAACTTGCTTTCCTCTGCCGATCTAAAGACCACCAAGCCTGAGCCAGAGGGACTGACCTCTTCTTCCATTCCCGTTTGCGATGGGACACACGCTCCAGATAGCACACACACGTGCTCATCCGACAGGCCTCCGGCAGAAGAGCTGTCGTCACACACTGGCAGGAGGACAAGAAGGTCCATCGCCGCTGCCATGACTTCCTCGAAGAGAGAACCGGGCCAGATCGTCCGACACCCTCCCACCGTCTCGTCCCCATCTGCCTCTCATCCTACCTCACTTGATAAAGGCCAGCGTCTGACCATTGAACGGGCGATCCAGGAGTATCTCAGGGCTCACCGCACTGTCGGGCATCGCCCGAAAACCCTCGAATGGCATCAGATAGCGCTCTGTCATTTGCAACGGTATCTACTGACCGAGTGTCACCTCCTCCTCATCAATCAGCTCACTGAAACGACCATGAGGAGTTGGCTGGTGTTTCTGTCGCAGACACCAATCAGGAGAGGATCACAGCGTTCGGCGAGCACGATTGAAACCTATGCGCGCTCAGCACGAGCGTTCTGCAACTGGCTGGTCGAGCGAGGAACGCTCTCGTGCTCTCCCTTGAGTGAACGAGCCTTCCCTCGGACCGGTGTCCCTCCGCCTCACTTTGTCTCGCCAGCTACCTTTGAACAGATGATGCGAGCAAGTTTTTCCCGGAAAACGAAAGCGCCTGAGGCAAAGCGCACAGCCCTACGTGATCAGGCCCTTCTCTGGGTGCTCTTTGAAACGGGGATGACGGTCTCTGAGCTCTGTGCGTTACGTCTCGCTGATCTTGACCAGCACGCGGGCCTGCTGCGTGTGAGGGGAAAAGGAGGCAAAGAACGCCAGATGCCCCTTGGGGCGACCTGCCTGAGCCACCTGCGTGCGTATCTGAAGCAGATGGAGCCCACAACAAAGAGCGGACTGGCGAGAAGACATGCTGGTGGGGATCCCCTGTTCGGTTCCAAGGGGAAGCAGCCGCTCACCAGGAACGGGGTGACCATGGTGTTTGCTCGAGCCCGCACACGAGTAGGGATCAGTGACACCACCATGAGCCCCCAGATTTTACGCCACAGCTTTGCCCTACGGTATCTGCAAGCAGGAGGAAACCCACGGGGGTTACAAGCATTGTTAGGGTATGAAGGCATGGCCCCGGTCAGACTGTATCTGCGCTGGCAGGACCAATTGTTCCACAACCAGACACAGAACAAGGGCGAAGAGACCTGATGAAGAGAGCAGGCCATTTTCTGCTCCGCTCCCAATCCGGAGCGAAATGCGACTTCCTCAGATTATCGTGAGGTAATGCACATTGCAGACGATCGTAAGGATTTCGTGAAAATTGGCAAGGCCCTGGTGAGGTTACCCCGTATCATATCTTGAGAAGAGCGTTTCCTGCAAAGGGTCCTCTTCACAAGAGCAGTGGGAGAGAACTGACAAGCAGGAGGGGCGTGTACTGTAAACGCCCCTTGAAAGAGGTGACAGGTGAGCGAAGAGCAGGAATTCGTCCCGATTGAGCAGCACACCCTGACCTTCTACGGCAAGCCCATCATCGTGGTGCGTTTGCCCGATGGCCGGCCAGGAGTCGTCCTGCGGTTCCTGTGCGAGAATCTGCACATCGACACCAATGCCCAGGTGCAACGCGTTCAGCGCAGGGAGGTTATGGCCGAAGACCTGGTCTTCACGCGGGTGGACACCCCTGGCGGGGCGCAACAGATGGCGACGCTGGTCCTGCGCCCCATCGCCTACTGATTTGCCACCATTTTCGAAAGACTATCATTGACTATCCCTATCTTTGTAACCGGATTCGTCCAAGACAAAAAGAACAGTCCTGGCAGAGATCACCGATGGTAATGTCGCTGTGCATGAAGGCTTGGCGACCCAAAGAGAAAAGAGGGTAAAGCAAGGCGATGAACAAACATCCGAACAAACACAAAAAGCGTCCTCCCCGGCGTTCACCCGGGCAGGCAAACACCGTGCGGTTCCCATTGCCATTTGTGATGTTGCTCTGTTGGATGCGGTCATATGCGGGTGACGAGGAGTGTAGCTGTGGCGCATCTCCCGACTATGAGATTGATTCGTTTGTCGATGCAGAAGGTCTCCTTGAGGCGGAAGGTCCAGGAGAAAAAGATCAAATACTCCTCTCCGCTCTGGAGCAGCAGCGAAATGGTGCCTTTGCAGTCTATCAAACCTTCCTGGTCTGCCGACAACACGCCCTCCAGCTTTTCACTGAGCTTTATGGTGAGCAGGACGCACAACAGGTGCTTTCTCCCCTGCTGTTAGGCATCAGTAATCTGACGGTGACAGTGGGAAGAGAGATCACCAATACAAAGAGTCCTCACGGAACGCTCCAGGTGTCCTACACGAATGCCACCACCGTCTCAGAAGTGATAGAAGCGCACACTGGGTATGCCGTCACAAAGATTCCCAAAAGATCTTCCACGGAGTAGTGCGCATCTCAGACCTGTCTGAAGCGAGATCGTCACTTGTTTCGCCATTGCTCTAGCTGCGCCCTGAACCAGTGCACCACTCGGGACCACTCCTGATCAGGAATATCAGCATACCTGGGAACCCCAAACGCCGCTTTGAGACTCTCATACAGAGTACCATAAGGTTTTCCACTCAGCTCGTGCAATTGCTGGGTATACTGTTGTACCGCGCGCTGGTGGTCCGGTGTCAGCGTTTGCGGACCCAGACGCTCAAGTATTTCAGGGATCAGATTGGTCACTTCCTCCAGGCCCTCTAACCGGGATTCGACGCTCCCGCGCCAGTCTTCGAGATCGTGCTGCCAATCAATCCAGAGCACCATGAGCCGGTGGTATTCACGCCAGGCGTCAAGATCAGCATCCTTGGCTGGAGGGCTAGGCTTGTTGATTTGCTCGGCAGGAACAAGACTCGTCGGGACGGCGTGCGCTTTAGGCGATTGTGCCCACGCGTAGAGCGCGTCAACGGCGTTGCGTTGGTAGTTGAGTATTTCTAACCGCCGCGGATCATCTTTTTCCATCCTGCGAGTGTCGATGGTCGCGAGCCAGTACGGTACCGCGTGCAGGATAAGTGTGGGCATGATTTGCGGTCCGCCATCAGTCTGGATGCGCACGTAGACCAGATCATCGGCAATGACTTCGGTTCGTTTGATGCGTTCCACCTGTGCGGCGGGACTCAGATGCAGGTTTTCGCAGACCCAACGGAGAACGACCCCTGGCTGGCCATCGGCTAAGCGCACGACCACCAGGGGATGGCCACTGAATAGAACGGTGTCTTATACCAGCGGAATGGCCGCTTGTGATTCCTGCTCTTCCTTATCGCTCACCATGCACCTCGTAAAGGGGTCCGTACTGTGCGAACCCCTTGTCACTTCCTTGTTCCATAACGCTGTCCTCTCTCTAGCGACGACCGACAAGTCGTCGGCGATAGCGTAGTTTGGTTCTGCCTGACCACGTGCTTCGCATGTACAATGAGGCGCTCATCGCAAGGTTGCGAGCTAGCTGCAGC
The DNA here is from genome assembly GCA_046726655.1 of Chloroflexota bacterium. Lineage (GTDB taxonomy): Bacteria > Chloroflexota > Ktedonobacteria > Ktedonobacterales > Ktedonobacteraceae > DATMNR01. Next base: position 19,223 of record JBKPAZ010000166.1, on the reverse strand, counting down.
AGGACTAGCTCTCCAGCTATGATAGCATGCTCATCTCAACAGTACTTCAAGAACATTCACGAATTCCTCACGAAGTTTCGTTGGACCTACCCCGGATTGAGGGAGTCCGAGATGCTGGCACTCAGCGCTGCATTTCCACTTTTACCGGGGTACTTTCAGAATAACAGAATTAGGAGGGAGACCAGTCTCGCTGTGAAGGAGGAAAACCGCCCATGCTCTCTCGTGAATCCACCGCCGACAGCTACACCCACACCCGGCTGGACTACCACGCCACCGTGCGCGAACTGCCCAGCCACGAGCGCCCGCGCGAACGCCTGGAGCACTTCGGACCCCAGGCGCTCTCGCTGGCGGAGCTGCTCGCTATCGTCCTGCGCACCGGCACCAGGGGCGACAACGCCCTGGAGCTGGCCAACAAGCTGCTGGCCAAGTACGGCGGGCTGCCCGGGCTGGTACGGGCAGACTTCCGTGAGCTGTGCGGCGAGCACGGCATGGGCGCGGCCAAGTCGGCGCAGGTCAAGGCGGCCCTCGAGATCGGGCGCCGGCTGGCCCTGGTGCAGGTGGACACGCGCTACAAGATCAGCACCCCCTCGGATGCGGCCAACCTGGTGATGCTGGAGATGGCCTACCTGGACACCGAGCAGATGCGCGTCCTGCTGCTGGATGCCAAGAGCCAGCTAGTGGAGAAGGTCAGCCTCTACCAGGGCACCGCCAACAGCTCGGTGCTGCGCGCCGCCGAGGTCTTCCGGCTGGCCATCATCCGCAACTGCCCGGGCCTCATCCTCTGCCACAACCACCCCAGCGGCGACCCCACGCCGTCGAAAGAGGATATCGAAGCCACAAAACAGCTCGTGGCGGCCGGCCGTATCCTCGACATCGAACTGGTCGACCACCTCATCATCGGCCACCAGCGCTTCGTGAGCCTGAAGGAGCACCTGCGCTGGGAGTAGGTTGGAGCTGCCGCGACCTGGCATACTGGCACCGTGTCCGCAGCGGGCACTCCTGGCAGAGAGGGCGCCTAGCGCGGCAAACGAGCGCTCCGAAGTCGAGAACGGCCCAGTTGACCTCGAGGCTGCGCTCCCCGCTCACCAGTCGAAGCGCGAGCGCGTTGAGCGAATGTCCGGATCGCGCCACGCTCTGCCCGGACAATCCCAGGAACCGCCCCAGGAGGCGGGCCATATTCACATCGAGGAGCGGCTCGGCCCGCCCGTACACGATGTCCAGCACCGCTCCCGCTGTGTACGGGCCGATCCCCCGCAGGCGCTCCAACTCCTTGCGCGTGCGGGGAACGACATCCCCGTTGGCCTCGATTGCCTGCGCAAGCCGCTGAAACGCCAGCGCCCGAGCGGCCGGAGCGCGTTCTCCAGGTCGTCCAGGGTCGCTTGTGCGAGCGCAGCCCACGAGGGAAAGCGCTCGACGAACCCGCTGTAGGCCCGCGCGACCGCAGCCGCAGCGGTCCTCTGCAACAGGATCTCCGCGACAATCACTTGGTACGGCGTCGTGCCGAGTTCGCGCCAGCGGAAAGAGCGACCATTTTGCGCGAACCAGAGGAGAAGCCGCCTGCGCAGCCAGAGCATTCGCGCGACTGCCTCCGGTGCGAGTTCACACCCTACGCGAACTGCCTCTCCCATTATCCCCCCGTTCCTTGCAGGAGCTGTACCTCCCGGTGAAAGACACGCGTCACGGTAAGCAGACTGGGCTTACTCTGAGGATGACAGCGTGGATGACGGCACCGAGGGGCGCAGCGACTCAATCAAAGCAAGCAGGTCCCTGAGCGGAAGTGGTAATTGCCTCAGGCACACTGCTGGGAAGGCCGCTTGTGCCAGGGCAATGGCGTCCCGGCTCGCAGTGGTGAGGGCGATGATGGGAAGTCGCAGGTCTTTCGCAAGCCCACTGAGCCCAGCAAGTGCCTGTCTCCCACGCTCGTCCACGATCAGTTCGAGGAGCAATACCTCGTGTGGCGCTCCCCCTTGCTGAGATGCGGCGGCAGTGAGCGCCGTTATAAGATCATGCCTCGCAGGGTACAGCGTGACCGTGTGGTCGGCGAGAGCAAGGGCGGCGACAAAGTACTGGGCCAGGGCCGCGTTCGAGGCGAGCAAGCCAATCCGCATGGGCGCGCAACCCCCTTTCTAGCCAGGAGGCCATGGCACCATCACACTCGCGCTTCCCCCGTCCCGCTTTTGTGCTGCCATTAGCTGATGAGCTCCCCCTCGAATTTCCACTCAAGCAGCAGCGCATTGACCCGTTCGGTCAAACCCCTGCGCCTGACTTCCCGCTTGATGTCCTGTGCCTCCTCGATGAGGAGTTCCTCCTCGACACCGTAGACCGCCTCCTGCCATTGCTTGTGCACCTGCACCCAGCTCTCCGCCAACTCGCGCGCCTTGACCTCCTGCGGGTCGAGTCTTTGGTACCCGTGTGCCTGCATCAGTTCCTCGACCTGCTGCCGGTTCCACATAAAGAACGGCGTGCCATCCTTGAGCGGTGTCGGTGTGCAGTAACCATTGCCAAGCGCCAGGGTGGTTGGATTGCCATCCTCGCCCCGCAAGCCCAGCTCCTTGAGCTTCTTGCCCATCGCGATAGCAGACAACCCGAACTGCTTCCCGAGTTCCGTCTGGTTGGCCCAGATCTCGGTAAATTTTTGACGACCTTTCTTTCCCATGAAGATAACTCCTAGAGGCGGCTCGTCGAAACCACTCCAGCCGTACCCCTCCACTACACGAGCGAACATGTCCTGGTGGCCTGCGGGATGCCGCCCTTTTGAACTCTGGCTACAGTGGCTGCGCTGCAAAGGAGGTCACATCGCCTAGAAAGCATACCAGATGGTACTCAGCACTGCGTCACGAGAATTCACGACATGCTCACGAGCATTGTGGGGAAAAGACTGCTTGGAAGCAGGGCCGCGTGAGCAAAAAGATCGTTGGCTGCCTGCACTGCGAGGAGGGGCGCTGGCCCATCGATCTCTCAAGGGGGAATATTTCTGGAAATTCTCCGACCCTGATATGTCGAGAGTAAGTCGACGATGCGCTGCCGCACCAGCGGCTTCGTCACCACCTGCCGCGCGCCCGCCAAGCGGGCTTTCAAATGTACCAGCATGCCGTCGCGCGCATCCAGGAGGGCGATGGTTGCCATGGCGTGGAAGCGCGGCTCACCACTCAGGTACTTCAGGACCTCGAAGCCGTCCATCCCGCGGAGTTTCAGGCCGAGGAAGAGCAGGTCGGCAGGCCCGGCGTGGGCCAGGAAGCGTAGCGCCTCCGGCGCATCGTCGAAACAGGCGCCCTGGTGCCCTTCGCGCCGCAGGATGACCTCCAAGACCTTGCTCGAGGTCGGCGAGCTATCCAGAACGATGACGCGCAACTGCCCCATCGAACGGTTCCTCCTTGCTTCCTGTTTCCTACGGGCGGTCGATCTCGACCTCCACGGGGAGCGTAGCATGCCATCCTCGCGTTCCCCTCATGAGCGTTCACCGAATGCATCCGCCTGCTCACGACCCGCTCACGGTGGATGGTCGAGAGGGGGGAGGTTCTCGCACGCCGTGACCAGTGCCATGACGCGCGCTATGGGAGGTGCACTTTCCACTCTTCGGCAGCTCCAGAAGAATAAGCCAGCAGTGGGGCGGAAGTCCGAACGAACGTGTGCTGAGGGCAGGGGGTGGTTTCACGGATGGCTCACGAAGAATCACGACTTTCTCGCTCTCGCTAGCCGGCACGTCTGCTATAATCGATTGGCGGTATCAGGAGGCTTCTGCTCAGCGGGCCGTCATCGTCTCGCTGGCGGGTTATGCAACCACCTTGCGGACCAGGTTGAGCAGGCCTGGAGAGGAGAGACACAGGCAATGCATAATACTTTCGAGCAGGAACATGCGCAGTATCCGCTGGTGCGGATCACCACCCTAGGGGAGTTCGCCCTCGAGCGGCTCATTCGCGCTCCCTCGCGAACCGGGGACGAGCCCCCGCGTTATGCCCGAGTGGCGCAGAGCGAGTGGAGCAATCGCGGACCGGCGATGGCACTGCTGAAAGTGCTCTTGTGCCGGGCGAACCGCCGCGCCTCGCGCGATGAACTGATCGAGGCCATCTGGCCCGACCCCGGCGAGATAAACGCCGCCCACGCGCTCGACTCGGCGGCCTCTGTGCTGCGGCGGTACATCCTGCGCGCGGGCGAGACGGGAAGCCTGCTGCTCACGCTGCGCGGCGGTGGGGAGACGATCTTCAAGCTGGCCGGCCAGCAGCGCCTGTGGGTTGACGCAGACGCGCTGCTCGCGCTCGCGTCGCGGGGGATGCGAGCGGAGTGCCAGGGGCAAGACCCACTCCCCCTGCTCGAGGAGGCGCATGCCATCGCCAGGGGCCAGTTCCTGGAGGACGACATGTATGCTGCGTGGGCCCAGCCGAGGAGGCATACGATCGACGGCGTACGGCACCGCGTGCTTTTCAAGCTGGTCGATCTCTACCTCAGCGACGAGCGGCCGGGCCTGGCCGAGGAACTGCTCTTCGCCGCGCTGGAGGAGGACCCGGCCGACGAGGACGCCTTGTGCCGCCTGATGGTCCTGCTGGTGGAGCAGGAGCGGCGACAGGAGGCCCTCCAGCTCTACCAGTACACCGAGGATGTGCTCCACGAGGAACAGGCTGAACCGGCCGTCTACACACGCGAGCTGGCGCGGCGCATCCGGCAGGGCCTCGTCTTGCGCGAGCGGGGTGAGGGTTGTACCGCAATGTGCAGACAAGCACGGCTGCTGGCGGAGCAGGGGATAGTACTCGGAGATCGTGGGGAAGGCAGCGTAGTGAGAGAAGCTCGGCTCATCAGCGCAGCTGCTCCATCTGGAGGCCACACTCCAATTCCTTATCGGTACGTCCCCCTGCGCCGCCGATCCCGGCGGCAGGCAGCGCTCACCATCCCGCGGTGTGGAGGCCCCTGACTTGCAGGTAGGGGGAGAAAGCTCCGCCTGCGAAGCAGACACCCGCTGCGCGGGAGCCTTACAGTTCACAAGCCCCCGGGTTCAGCCGTGGGGGTACTTGACTATTGCTCTCCTAGCTTTTCCGCGTACTCGCGCAGAATGTGCACGATTTTCTCCTGCTGTGGGATCCTCCTGTCGAGCACACTCAACGGGTCGATGCCGTGCCGTTCGAGTTCGTAAAGAAGCTCATTGATATACCTGTCACTGCACAACAGGCGAACGAATGTCCTGGCCAGAGAGATACTCTCCCCATGCTCGAACACGTAGTGCACCGCATAGGCAAGGGCATCCTTCAGGTTGTACCGGTACCCTGGCTGGATATCCACGTAGGTTGCGACCTGCTGATTCTCCTGCTTTGTGGCCTGCTCTAAGTAGGTGATGAGTTGGTCCGCTAGATTTCCAGGGGGGTCTTGTCTGGTGGCGTAGACATACACGGCGGTGTGCTTTTGCGGCGTTGTTGACTCCCCTTGCTTTCCGTCCGGTCGGGCAGCCTCATATGCACCCACCTCCGCTCGACGCCTCTTGTTCCGTCTCTTTTTTACCCGTCGCTGTACAGTCGAGTGGCCTGGCGCTCCGTACCCAAAGGGGCCGCCGGGTGGCGTGAAGCCGACCTCCTCCGCCGTCACGATGTCACCGCCAAGCACATCCAGCAGCTGACTGAGCCATCCCTCCGCCCCCATGTTGCTTATGTGCATGACGTTCACCTCGACCCACATCTCTCGTTCGATGAGCGGGGGATGCTCGACGGCGAATAGCGGGTCGATGTTGATGGCCTGGGATGGGTCAATCGGTCCCCCCGCTGTACCGGCCTTGCCCTCCAGCACGTCCAGCAGCTGCCGCAGCCAGCGCGCAGCTCCCATTTCCCCTATCAGGGAGCTATTGGCCCGCACCCATTCAGCCTCATCCATGGCGGGCTCATGCTCCTCGGTTAATTGTGAGGCAAGGGTGATGGCATAGAACGGATTGATGATGATCCGCTGCAGGCTCTCTTCGGTGAAGTTCGGCACGTCTGACTCCTTCCTTATTGGAAATGCTGTTCAGCTCAACTATCTTCTGTATGGCTATTCTCCGGCAATGCGAGAAAAAAGGGAAACGGGACGCCTGCCTACTGCTGCAATGATAGCAGTCCAAACTCAGTCCCGACTCACACCATTTCACGAGATCCTCACAACTAATCCAGCAGTCGACGCGGAATGGTCGTGAGGGTCTCGTGAAACTTGTAGAAGTGAGGAAGAGGTCCGCCTGCTATCATAGGTGAGAAAGGCGCATGCGCCGAGATGCACTCCGGTCAAAAAGAAGGGAAACCTCACAATCGAATACCCGAATAAGGACATATTGCGCGCCGTGATAAGACGTCCACCGGGAAACGAGACACCTGCTATGCCGAAAAATCCGCCAGATCAAATCCATATCCGCATCGACACGCAAGAGCAGCGTTCTGGCATCCCCGATCTGCTGGCCGCCATGCCGCAGGTGCACATCGAGGTGATCCCCGTGCGCACCGGCGATTATGACGTGGGCGGCGATCCATGCCGGGTCATCGAACGCAAAACGGCGAGCGACTTTCTCGCCAGCCTGACACAGGGGCGCTTATTCGCGCAACTGGCCGCGCTGCGGAAAAGCCGCTTCGCGCCCATCTTGCTGCTGGAGGGGGACCCGCTGCGCGTCGATCACTCTCAGATGCGCCCCGAGAGCATCCGCGGGGCGCTCGCCTACATAGCGGCGGACCGGCGGATTCCGCGCACCTGGTCTACGCCACGGCGAGACAGTGTCAGGGCGGGCGAGCAGGTCACGGGCATGCAGCTTCCGGCCCCTCGACAGGAAGACGGAGAGCTTCTCTGCCCGAACAGCAGCTGCAGATCGTGTTGTCGCTGCCTGGCGTCGGGATAGCCACCGCCCGCGCGGTATGCGCGCGGTTTGGCAGCCTGCACGACCTGCTGAACGCCGACGCCGCCACCCTGGCGACGATCCCCGGGGTCGGGCCTGCTCGGGCAGCCGCGCTGGAACGGCTGCTGCGCAGCGCGCTGCCGTCGTCCGATGCCGGCCACTGAAGATCGGGGGCGGCTTCGCGCCCCCTCGTTTCGAGGTGAGAGTGGAGTACACCCGCCATCGATTGAACCATGTACCACGCAGTCTTTGAAGAAAAGGAGCGAGCACCATGGTAGCGCACGTTGACCTCAACGCATGGGAACAGGCAGAAGCACATTTTAGAGAGGTCGATCAAGATCAGGGCAGGCAGCACTACGATCGAGAGATGTTCAACTGTGAGCTTGCGCTCAACCTGGTGGGGATAGGGACACTGTTCAGTTGCAGCGGGCACCTGGACGCTCTCCCGGCTTTCCCTTATATCACGATCGTACCCCAAAGAGAAGTGGCTGGCCTGGTTCCCCGCTACATCAGCATCATGGAGACCCAGCCCTTATCGCAGGGGGCCCTCACCGTTCAGCGCGCGATCGCGCAAGCCATGTCAGAGCTGGGCCAGCACCTGTTGAGCCTCCTCACCGGCTTTTATGAGGAAAGGCAAACGCCCCTGCCCCATCACCTGGTGATCCAGGCAAACGGGGTGGGCAGCTACACCCTGGTGAACCAAGGGGCTATTGTCGGCCTGCTCTCAGATCAAGAGACTCTCAGGGCCTACCAGGGTGAATTTATAGCGTTTGCCGAATATCTCAAGGGCATCTGGGAGTGCTAACACACCCCTGGCTAAAGCACAGAGGATTCCTGGCCCCACGAGGCAGCTCGCGGTAGTGCCAAACTGACAGCACCGTAGAGGTTGCTTCTCCCCGAGCGTTTTGCGGTTATCCACCCGTTTCCGGTCGCCCACCGGTACGGGATGCGGCTACCCGCCGTTTGGTGAGGATCGCCGGGCGAGAGAGACGTTGAAAGCTCCCACCGATCGCCTCATCAGTCGTCGCATTGTCAACCACCATCCCCGCGGCCTCTCCGATAGGAGCCCAGCACAACCGAGGCAAGCCCGGCCCTTGACTTACCGGGGCGATGCTCGTACACTCTGAATAAAGGAGCGAGCGATGACACCCCAATCGGTCGATACACAACCAGAAGTTGAGCGGATCATGATCGACCTGGTCCGCAAGGCGCCCATGAGCAAACGATTCCGGCTGGTGCAATCCCTGACCCGGAGCGCCCGCTGGTCAAATCTGCGTGCCTGGCAGCAGTGCCACCCAGAGGCCGATGAGCAGGAGGCAGCCATCGGCTACGTCTCGTGCTCCTATGGACGGACCTTCGCTCAGCTCGTGCAGGCAGCGCTGCAGATGCGGAAGGGATGGCACGTCCAGCCGGCAGATCTGTTGTCCGTCATGCTTCCCGCCCTGGAGGTCTTCGATGAGTTGGGCGCGCCCTGCTATCTCGGGGGCTCGGTGGCCAGTTCCCTGCGCGGCATGCAGCAGCTGGCCCAGGACGTCGACCTGGTTGTTGACCTGCCGCGGCACCGGCTCCCCTCGTTGCTGGCACTGCTCGGCCAACACTATGTCCTGGATGAGGAGGATGCCGGGCAGGCAGTACGCGAGCGCGCATCGTTTCCCGTGATCCACCTGGACTCGCTGCTGAAGGTCGATGTGGTCCTGCCGCGGCCATCGGCGTTCGAGACCGCCATGCGCCGGCTGGTCGCTCCCGCTACCCTCGACGAGCGCTGCCCGGCTGTGCAGGTCGCCTCGGCTCCGGAGATGCTCCTGGTCAAGCTGCGGCGCTACCAGCTCGACGAGCGCTCGCGCCGCGATGGAATGCGAGACGATGCCCAGTGGAACGACATCGTGGGCATGCTCAAGGTGCAGGGACCCGACCTCGATCTGGCGCTCCTTGCGCAGTGGGCCGGGGCGCTCGAGGTAGCAGAAACGTGGCATCGGGCGCTCGTCGATGTCGAGCTTGCCGACGCCTGAGGGGCGGTCCCTCGGCACGTTGGCAGAGGGGAGGCGAGGATGACTGCCCGGCGCTCACTCCGCTGGTCGAGGCGTTCGACCGGCTCGGCATCGCGTACTACATCGGCGGCTCGGTCTCCAGTTCGCTGCACGGCCTGGCGCGCCAATCGCAGGACGTGGACGTGATCGCCGACATTCGACCCGACCAGGTGCACGAGCTCGTCCAGGCGCTCCAGGGCGATTATTACGTCGATGAGCAGGCCTGGCAAGCCGCACTCCGCCATGGGCAGCTCTACAACGTGATCCACCTGAACACCATGCTCAAGGTGGACCTCATCCCGCTCAAGCGGCGCGCCTTCACCAGGGAAGAAGCCCGTCGCGCCCAACCCCACCTCTTAGAGGCGGGCGCGCGCCCGGTGCGCATCGCGTCGGCGGAGGATGCCGTTCTGACCAAGCTGGAGTGGTTCGACATGGGCGGGCGGTCCTCTGCGCGCCAGTGGAACGACATCCTGGGCATCATGAATCGGCAGGGAGCCGCTCTGGATCTGGCCTACCTCCGCCACTGGGCCGACGCGCTGGGAGTGCGGGACCTCCTGGAGCGTGCACTCACCGAGGTTGGTCTCACCGGGCCCTGAAGCCCTGCTGTCGTTGCTTCCTCGACTGCATCTCTAAGCTCTTCTTACGCCGAAGCCCCTCTCTGCCCTTCTACCGTGAAGAGAAGGAGTCTCGAAAAGCGACATGCCTTTCCGATGCTACGTCCCCAGGGGTAGGCAATCTGCCTCACTTGCATTTCGAGCAAAGGACGGCTATACTTTTTCCAGCTACCGATCCTTGAACATCTGCCGCGCAAGGCCTACGACCATCTGCCCCAGGTGCGCATTGCCTCATAAAAATCTTCCTTTGTCCGCTTCAAGCATCTCTTTTCCTCCGATACTGTCCTGGTCTCTCCTCCAAGACCACATCTTCGCTCATCAACTCTGGAGCAGGAGAGGAACATGGCCTACGTTAGAGAGAAAAAGGAAGATTTTTGATGAGGCAAGCAGGGATGAGCAGTCTGTCGCCTCAACACACCGATCGCCTGCTGCGTATTTCCAGAGGAGGAGAGCATGGAAAAGTCGTTGAGTTATCAAGCCTGGCGGGAAGTGCTCCAACAGATCGCACCTCAATACCGTGAAGCATCCTCGTCACAGAAACGGACGCTGCTCGATGCCTTTGTCGCAACGACTGGATACCATCGTACCTACGCCAGATGGCTGCTCAACCATGCCGAAGAGGTGCAGCAGACGCATGGGCGCTCACAGCTGCGCACGTATGGACCGGACGTCCAACACGCGCTGTTTCTGGCCTGGCACGCCGCCAACCGGATCTGCGCCAAACGGCTCATCCCCTTTCTCCCTACTTTAATAGAAGCGCTGGTGCGGCATGAGCACCTCCACATCTCGGAAGAGTGCCGCAGGCAACTCCTTTCCATGAGCGCGGCAACGGCGGATCGCCTCCTGCGTTCTCAACGTAGACTGGGTCAGCATGGCCTCTCCACCACACGGGCGGGAACGCTGCTCAAGCAACAGATTCCCATCCGCACCTTCGAGGAGTGGAATGAGACCCAACCGGGCTTCCTGGAAGCGGATCTGGTGGCCCATTGTGGCACCGATATCGAGGGGAATTACCTGTACACGCTGACGCTCACCGATGTCGCCACTGGTTGGACGGAGTGCCTTCCCCTGCTGTATCGAAGTCAGGAAACGGTGCTGGCGGCTCTCCAACAGGCACGCCTGCTGTTTCCTTTTCCCATGCTGGGCATCGATACCGATAACGGTGGGGAGTTCATCAATGAGGCAATGATCGCCTACTGCGAGCAAGCACACATCACGTTCACGCGAGGGCGCCCGTACCTGAAAAACGATCAGTGTTTTGTGGAGCAAAAGAATGGGGCGATTGTGCGCCAAGTGGTAGGCCACGATCGCCTGGTCGGCGAACATGCCTATCGGCAACTCACCGAACTGTACCGGGCGCTACGCCTCTATGTCAACTGTTTTCAGCCCTCGATGAAATTGCTCTCCAAACAGCGCGAGGGGAAGAAAGTGCGCTCCGTCTACGATCCAGCGAAAACTCCACTGCAACGATTGCTCCAGTCAGGCGTCCTACCTGCCGAGATGCAGCAGGAACTGCTCGAAGTCGCTCACGCGCTTGACCCCATCCGCCTGTTTCAACAAGTAAAGCAATTGCAACAGGCCATCTTCAGCTGCGCTGTCGGTTGCTCTCCTTTTATTTCATCCCTCATTCCTGCCCCCATCCGCGTCTTTTCCGTAGAACGCTGTATGACGGGAACGCTTCCGGTCGAGGAGAGCATCCCCGGCCCGACAGCAGGACTCGAGACCTTGTACCGAGAGCAGGAGCGAAGAAAACGCGTCCTGGGCTGGCGGCGCACCCACAAGGACCCCTTTGAGGGGGAGTGGGAGCAAATTCTGTCCTGGCTGATGGCCAATCCTGAACGGAGCAGCGGCGACATCTTTCGGGAGTTGCAGCGCCGCTCCCCTGGAAGATATAAACCACTGCAAATCCGTACCCTGCAGCGCGGGATGAGGAAAATACGGGCTTGCCTCTTAGCAACGCAGGAGGAGCAATGGCAAGTTGAAGTGATCCGGGGACCATTGCCCTCGCCAGTTTCCGCTGAAAGTCCTTCTGTAGATCCAGACTGCTGCCAATTGAGCAAAGCCCCTGGTTAGATTTTGGTGAGGCAATGCGACCCATTCCCACACATTGCCGTGCATGTCCTACAGGCCCCAAAGGTTGGGTTGCTTCTGCCCGACCGGATGGGTGGAACCGCTCGCAAAGTCTTCGATCTAAGGCCGGACCATGACCTTCAGCGCTGTGCGCTGATCCATGGCTGCATAGCCTGAGGGAACGCCATCGAGATCGACGGTGAGATCAAGCACCGCAGACGGATCGAGCCGTCCGGCCAGCACATCGGCGAGCAACTCGGGCAGAAACGCCCGCACAGGCGCCGACCCACCTCGCAGGGTGAGATGGTCAAAGAAGGGCCGCTTGAGATTGAGCTGTCCGCCATGGGGCACCCCGACGTAGCCAACGCTTCCTCCCGGACGGGCGATAGCAATGGCTGTCTCCATCGATGGCTGCGTGCCGACGCACTCCAGCACCGATTCGGCCCCCCCACCTGTCAACTCGATCACTTCTCGCTCGGCTTGCTCGCCGCGGCTCGTGACGAGGTCGGTGGCACCGAAACGGCGGGCCAGTTCCAGCCGCTGCGCTTGATGGCCCAGCAGGATAATGCGTTCGGCTCCCAGGCGTCGTGCCGCCAGCACCCCACATAAGCCCACCGCTCCATCGCCGACAATGGCCACCGTTCCCCCTGCATGCACCCCTGCTGACACGGCGGCATAATGGCCGGTTCCCATCACGTCTGTCAGTGGAAGGATGGCCTTGAGCCTTGCTTCATCTCCTTCCACGCTCTTCGGCACGACGACCAGCGTGCCATCGGCAAGGGGAGCACGGATCGCTTCGGCCTGTCCTCCATCATTCTCCTGCGCCCAAAAGCCGCCATGCAGGCAGTTGGTGTAGAGTCCTTTGCGGCAGAACTCGCAGGTGCCATCGGAAAAGGCAAACGGGGCGATGATCCGATCTCCCCGCTTGATGGTCGAGACCTGTGACCCCACGTCCTCCACGATTCCCATCCATTCATGGCCTAACCGCCACCCTGGTTGATAGGGTTCCAGCCCCCGGTAGGGCCATAGGTCAGACCCACAGATGGCGGCATGGGTGATGCGCACGAGGGCATCGGTTGGCTCCTGTAGCGCGGCATCCGGAACCTGTTCGACCCGCACATCGAAGGGGCCACGAAAAACAGTTGCACGCATATACTTCTTTCTCCTTTTATCTCATCTTCCCCTCAACCACGAAGTATATCGTGCGAGGGGAAGGGTATTGGAATGAAACGACATGCTAGCACCGAACTGGCAGCTCATTCGAGTGGGACTTCGACGGCCACGTCGTACTTGGGGTAGTAGGACTTCACGTTCCTGCCGTACTTGTCCCGGAACTTCTCAAGAATCTTGTCGAGCTGTGTCTGGTCAGTGATCAGCCTGGCGCTCGCAGTCAACGTCTTCCCTCCTCTGGTAGCCAGGCGGATGGTCGGGGTCTTGCGCACGTTTTTGTACCACTCGGTATCTGATCCCCTCACCGGGATCAGATAGAGCGTGTCGCCATCCAAGGCAAACCACACGGGGTAGGAAAGGGATCGACCGGACGTGCGGCCGGTCACGCTGATCTCGATTTCTCTGGCGTTCTGCAAGCCAGCGCTAAAATCTGTGTGTGCCATATGAGTCTCCTTTAGGGAAGCACCATCACTTTGATGGCGGAACGTTCATCCATCGCCGCGTATCCAGCAGGAACCCCATCCAGATCGACTGTCATGTCGAGGACGGGTGACGGATCAAGTGTTCCTGCGATCACCTCGTGCAACAATGCTGGCAGGTAGGCGCGCGCAGGTGCCACGCCGCCGGTGATAGTAATATTCTGGAACAGCCTGTACGTCAGATCAGGAGCCTGGCTGGCATGGGTAAAGCCAACGAGACTGACTGATCTGCCCGGTCGGGTCATGTGAAGCGCCATGTTCATAGCCTCAAGCGTGCCGACACACTCCAGGACCGCTTCGGCCCCCCCATGCGTCTGCCCCAGCACTTCCTGCACCGCCTGCTCATCTCTCGTCGTGACGACATCGGTGGCCCCAAAGGCTTGCCCCAGTTTCAGCCGCTGTTCCCGGTGTCCGATGAGCAAGATGCGTTCGGCAAAGAGACGTCTGGCGGCGAGGACCCCACAGAGTCCGACGGCTCCATCGCCAATCACTGCCACGGTGCTGCCTGCCCTGACCCCTGCGGTGATGGCAGCATGATGGCCTGTCGCCATGACATCGGTGAGGGGAAGGATGGCCTTGAGCAGGTGCTCGTCGCCTTCCACCGAGGGGGGAACCACCACCAGGGTCCCGTCAGCGTATGGGACGCGAATGGCTTCGGCCTGGCCGCCATTATTGGGACCGCCCCAGCGCCCCCATGCACGCATGAGCGAGGCCTCGCCTGCACGACAGAACTCGCAGGTGCCATCCGATATCAAGAAAGGTGAGATCACGCGATCCCCTTTTTTGATGGTGCGCACCTCTGCCCCGACCTCCTCGACAATCCCCATCCACTCGTGTCCCATGCGATCTCCCGGCGCACGTTGATCGATGCCACGATAGGACCACAGATCCGAGCCACAAATCCCCGCATGCGTAATACGGGCAACCACATCGGTTGGGACCTCGATGATGGGGTCGGGGACCTGGTCGATGCGCATATCTCTGGGTCCATGATACACAGTTGCTCTCATAGTTTTCTCCTCTCCACTTCTTCTGGTTAGATGTCCAAGTCGTCTACTCCCGGCTCGCGTTCTCCGACTGGGAGCCTGTGAAGGTCATGTAGGTAATGACATCCTATGCGTTATGAATACCGATGAAGGAAACAGCAGCGTCGCAGCTCCGATGACGAACAGAGCCAGCGGCGCATTCGGTTCTCTCCTCTGCTCATCTTTCCTCATCCTTCCGCAGCACCATGCCGCCACGCCCTCCCCTCGCCGGCCGGTCACTCCCCGGGCGGGAAGTCCGTGGAAGCGGCGAGATCACGCTGCGCTTCGAAGCCTTCGATCCGCTTGCGTAGGGTCGCCAGCGTGCTGTCCAGCGCCTGCGACCCCAGGACCATGCGCAGCGGCGCGGGCTCCACGCCCACGCTCTCGATGATGCGCGCGGCCATGCGGGCCGGATCACCGGGGGCCAGGCCGTTCGCCGGGTCGAGCATCGAGAGAAAGCTATGGGCCGGCGTTTGGTCGTAGACGGGCAGCAGCTGCGCTTTCTTCGCGCTGCCGTAGCGGAACTCGGTCCGTGCGCCGCCGGGCTCGACGATGGTCATGCCGATGCCGAACTGCGCGACCTCTTGGGCCACCGACTCCACGAAGCCTTCGATACCCCACTTGGTCGCGTGGTACAACGAGTTCCCCGGAAAGGCGACCTGACCGCCGTAGGACGAGATCTGGATGATGCGTCCGCCGCCCTGGGCGCGCAGGTACGGCAGCACGGCGCGGATGAGCTGGATCGGCGCGACCAGGTTCGTCGCGATGATGCGCTCGACCTGCTCGTCGCTGAGTTCCTCCGCCGCACCGAACAGGCCGTAGCCGGCGTTGCTGACGATCACATCGATCCGTCCGAGCTCGGCGAAAGAGCGTTCGACGACCTTTCGCATCGCCGCCGTGTCGGTGACATCGAGCACCTCGACGCGGAACGCGTCGGGAGAGCGCTCGACCAGATCGGCGACCTTACCGGAGTCGCGAACCGTTCCCACGACGCGGTCGCCGCGCGCGAGGAGCTGCTGGGTGAGCTGGCGGCCAAAGCCGCTGCTGACACCCGTGATGAACCAGGTGTGTTGTGGCATTTCACATTCTCCTTTAATTGCTGGTGTTGTTCCTACGTTCCGACGCAAAGGCTCAGCTCACGGAGCGGTGACCTCATCGATGGCCCGCAACCCGTTCAGCGTGCGCGGATAGCCGATGAAGGGCAGGAGCTGAGTCAGGACATCGATCAGTTTCGCGCGGTCGTTGCCGACATGCAGATTGGCGGCGACATGGCCCTTCACTTGCGGGTCGCATCCGCCGAGCGCGACCAGCATGCTCAAGGTAATGAGCTCGCGTGTCGGGAGGTCGATGCCTGTGCGGGTGAGATGGTCGCCGAAGCAGTTGGCCGCTAAAAAGCGCTGGATGTGCTGCTGATCGGTGGGCGCGGAGGCGTACAGCTGCTCGACGACCTCATCGCCGACGATGCGCTTTTGGACCTCCAGGCCGATCTTCGCGCGAGTCTCGGGCGTGGTCGTAGACTGGCCCGGGAGGGGCAATTTGACGCCCCGCTCGGTGAGGACCTCATTTGTGGTGTGGAGGAAGTCGAAGACCTTCGCCATGCCCACATAGGGCACCGCCTGGTACACGATCTCCTTGATCTCTATTGGAGTCACCCCGACCGTGAGCGCCGCGCCGACCATGACGCGGTACTCACGCAGCGCCTGGGAAGCGATGAGTGCCGCAAGCTGGATCATCAGCCTGGTCCGCGTGTCCAGATCGCTATACGCCAGTACCTCGTCGAAGGCGAAATTATCGAAGGTTTCGATGAGCTCCGGGTCGGTGACCGAAAGGCGGGAGACGTGTCCGGGAAAAAGCTCGTCATGGTTTTTTTGCGCTCGCTCGTTGGGTTTCATGTGTGCTGCTCCTTTAGTAGCGGTCTCCCAGGACCGTGATTTGGGCAATGGCGCTGTCGATCTCCTGCAGATCGCCTTCGGTGAGATCGACATGTACCGCGCCGATGTTCTCCTGCAGGCGCTCGATCTTGCCCGTGAGATAGCCCCGGCCGAGCGGGCTGTAGGGCACGAAGCCGATGCCGAGCTCCTCGCAGGTCGGCAGCACCTCCTCTTCCGGGGTCCGCCACCACAGCGAGTATTCACTCTGGACGGCCGTAATCGGCTGGACGGCGTGAGCGCGCCGGATGGTCTGCGCAGGGGCTTCCGACAGTCCGAAATGCTTCACCTTGCCTGCTTCGATCAGCTCCTTCACCGCTCCGGCCACGTCCTCGATGGGGACGTTCGGATCGACTCGGTGTTGATACAACAGATCGATGGCGCCTACCTTGAGGCGCTTCAGCGATTCCTCGGCGACCTGTTTGATGCGCTCCGGACGGCTATTGAGACCGGTCCATCCGGGACTTCCGTCGGCGTTCAGCTGGAAACCGAACTTCGTGGCGATCACCACCCGTCCCCGAAAGGGAGACAGCGCTTCCCCTACCAGCTCTTCGTTGGTAAATGGTCCGTAGACCTCGGCCGTGTCGAAGAAGGTGATGCCACGGTCCACCGCCGCGTGAAGAAAAGCGATCATCTCCGGCTTGTCGCCAATCGGTTTATCCCCAAAGGTCATGCGCATGCAGCCGAGCCCGAGGGCCGAGACTTCCAGATGGCTCTTTCCCAGTGTGCGTTTCTGCATGTGCCTTGTCTCCTCTCTTTGAGTAAAGGTCAGAGCGATCTTCCTCCAGGATCAGGCCTAGCACTGTTCATCGCTGACCTGTTCCATCCAGTCAACGGTCTTGCCGTCGAGACGCTCCTGAATGGCGATATGCGTCATGGCCGTAGTGGTCGTGGCGCCGTGCCAATGTTTCTCCCCCGGCTCGAACCAGACCACGTCACCCGGCCGAATGTCCTCGATCTGGCCGCCCCAGCGTTGGACGCGGCCGCGGCCAGCCGTCACGATCAGGGTCTGGCGAAGCCTGGTGACTGTGCCATGCGGTGCGAGCACCCGGCTCAAAGGTGACGCTGGCGCCGACCGCGCGGGCCGGATCGGGGGCCTCGAACAGGGGGTCAACGCGGACCGCGCCGGTAAAATACTCGGCCGATCCTTTGCCCGAAGGTTGTGAGCCACTTCTTTTAATGTCCATTGTCTCAATTCCTCTACGTTGTATCGTTTTTGGTGACGCATGAGGCCTCACGCTCCCATCTCGTGCAGTTTTCAATGACGCAAAAGCCAATGAGGGCTGGACAGATCAACCCATCAGTGCAGCGTCGTCCCCTCTTGAAGAAAAGTCCAGCTTATCTGCAAACAGAGAGAAGCGTGTGCTCTGTCTGGTACTAATTATAGACGCGCAGAAGCTTCGGGTGATAGAATGATTGTCGAAAATGCTTGTCTGATTCTGCAAATCTTGCAGGTGGATGAGAGAGAGAAAGAAGTGAGGAGGTTCCTATGGATACGATAATGGATGTGATGCATCACCAGCAGGCCGAACGCGAGGCCCAGCGGCTGCAAGCCAACCGCGAGGAACTGGTGGAACGGATCGCGCGGGCTGTGCGCGCAGATGGGACCGTCCAGCCGCTCCAGGGGCTGTACCTGTCCCGCTGTTCCGTGCCTCTGGAGCCGGTGCACAGCGTGCTCGAGCCATCGGTGTGCGTGATTGCTCAGGGCAGCAAGGAGGTCCTGCTCGGCGACAGTCGCTACCGCTACGACCCCTCCCATTACCTGCTCGCCACGGTTGAGTTGCCCCGCGTTAGCCAGGTTCTCGAAGCCTCGCCGGAGCGTCCCTACCTCGCTCTGCGCCTGGAACTCGCCCCCACACTCGTCAGTTCGGTCCTGGTGGAGGCCGGGTACGCCCCGTCGAGAGATCATGGGGAGGTGAGGGCCATCGCTGTCAGCCCGGTGGATGGGCACCTGCTGGACGCCTTCGTGCGCCTTGTGAGGCTCCTGGAGGCCCCTACCGAAGCGCCGGTCCTCCAGCCGCTGATCACGCGGGAAATTATCTACCGGCTCCTGGTGGGAGAGCAGGGTGGCCGACTGCGTCACCTGGCTCTGCAGGGGGGCTACACCCCCGACATCGCCCGAGCCGTCAAGCGACTCCGTCAAGACTTCGACCAGCCCCTGCGCATCGAGCAGATCGCCCAGGAGTTCGGCATGAGCGTCTCGGGGTTGCACCACCACTTCAAGGCCGTCACGGCGCTGAGCCCCCTGCAATTCCAGAAGCGGCTGCGGCTGCAGGAGGCCCGCCGTCTGATGTTGGGCGAAGACCTCGACGCGGCGAGTGCAGCCTACCGCGTGGGGTACCGAGATGCCTCCCACTTCAATCGGGAGTACAAAAGCCTCTTTGGCGTCCCACCCATGCGCGATGTGCAACGCCTGCGGGAAGGGACGCTGGCAAGTGCTGACCGATGAGCAAGACGAGAACTGCTCGCCAGGCCGATGAAAGATGGTTGCAGGAATCCTCGTTCTCCCTACCGTTCTGTCTCCGCTTTGCTTTGCGGGAAATGGTACCCACAGGTGCTCTTCTGACGGAGCATATGCGCTCCCGTCCTGAAGTCGCCTGGAGGCAGTTCCCCGAACGACTTGAAGCCTTTTTGACACGCCACACCCGTCTGCTCCATAAACTTTCTCGCTTTATCACAACGAATGTGGCATGGTTGCGATAGCGAGAATCAAAGTGGTCAGAGCGCACCCCGTAGGAAAAGATGAGATGCTGCGAGATGTTTATCAATCCCCAAAAGCGTCAGAAGTGCCTACTCCTTTTCCTATTCTGTGAATGGAATACACAACAATAATTCAATGCGAAAAGCGTAAAAATGGCAGAAAGATGCTGTGTTGTCTTGCCTTTTCTGTGCTGACCTGCTTTACTAGAAAACAACACCGAGAAGAGGAGACGCGCCTGGGCAGTTATCAGTCAGAGAGCCGCTACTACCTGCACGTCCAATTGACGGGCATTGAGCCACCTATTTGGCGCAAAATGGTCGTGCCTGGTGCCATCAGCCTTCATACCCTCCATAAAATGCTCCAGGTGGTGATGGGAT
>JBKPAZ010000165.1:0-7374 GCA_046726655.1 Chloroflexota bacterium | reverse complement strand
CTCCACCCGTCGGAGCAGGTCATCCAGCCATCTTTTCAGGCCCCCACCGGTAATATCGCTGTCGAGTGGGATAATACAGAAAAGCATATTCTCACGCTCATCGAGTAGTGAGCCAGGATAGTTCCCCTGTATTCGGCGCTGCGCCAGTTTCACAGTACGTCTAAACGCGCTCACCTGGTTTTCCTTGCTGTTGCCGGTGGTTTCGCCATGCCCATGGCTTTCAAGCATTTGTACCATTGCAAGCATGATCATTACATGTGGGGTGGTGAGATCACAACCCAGAGAGGCTGCCCTGCCTCGTAGCGATTCTTCGACTTCGGGCTTTCCAGAAAGCAGGTCATCGAAAAACGCCCTGGTGGAGTTTACTTGCCTGGGCGCATCCAGCAGCAGGTGATTTTGAATTGCCAGGGAGGCTTGCATAGCGATAGTGCTGAGCAATAACTGATCCTCAGCCGAAAAGTCAAGGCATTTGCTTGAATAGCAATTGATCAAACCGATGCAGTCGTTTTGCGCAATGAGTGGGGCAATCCACAGTGTCTCATACTGCACATTCTTCAGTGGGTTGAGCTGTTCTTGTTCGTGGATGTTCAGTACCGGTAATTGACCCGGCGTATTACTATTGAGCAACTTCTCCCAAAGGTGCTGGTCAACTTCGAGAGGGACAACGTTTACTCCGTGCTCGCGAAGATTGGGAGATGAGGTCTGCATAATCATTTGACCATTGGTAGGCTCCAGGAGCATCACTACACAGAGATCCACCAGGGTCGCTTGCCGGGTCAATGTTGCCAGGGAATACAACAGCTTATCAAGTGGATGGGAATGGGAGAGTGTGGATACTAAACCCTGGAGAATATCGTAGAGCTTTTGCGTGGAACTGGCGATTCCCGTAACCTCGTTGGGAGAAATATGTGGATGCATACCGGATACGTTTTCAGCAGCAGAATCCAGGCCCAGCTCTGCCAGTGAAATTTCCCGTGCAGATGTAGTCATACTCATGTCCCCACAGATGAGTGAAGTGGAACGGTTGCTTATCAGCCTGTTCGATACTCTCTTATGTATGCAGTAAACGTGACATAGTTAACATAAAATTCGAAGCCAAGCACAAGTGTAACACATTTTATAGGCATTGTCCAGTGCAAATTGCACAGGATTGTATCACATGGATTTTCCGGTCTGTGGTGACACAACCTGTCGAAAAGAGAAATGAGAAGACCGGTATAAGAGTGCCCAAATCAGGAATCGTGGTCTTATACGATCCCTCCATAAAAATGTAGCTGCCCCCACACTCCCAATGGAAGAGAGCTAGGAGACAACGTAAAGCCCTCAAATGTACACTCCACAAGGTGAAGTAATAAGAATAGGAGGTACTCATGTATTCGCTATCGCGTACACTTGTGAAAGGAGTGGTCTGGATAGGGGTGGCAATGGTCGTTATTGTAGTTCTACACCTCGGAGGTATA
Source organism: Chloroflexota bacterium (assembly GCA_046726655.1). GTDB lineage: Bacteria > Chloroflexota > Ktedonobacteria > Ktedonobacterales > Ktedonobacteraceae > DATMNR01. The sequence continues at coordinate 5,914 of JBKPAZ010000165.1, read as the reverse complement.
TTTGCCCTGCGAGTAGGACAGTTCTCTCCACTCACCGGGGCGTTCATTGGCGGCGCACTGGTACTTTCGAGCGTACTTATGCCAATGCGAAAAAGAGAAAATGTTGAGCCCTGGATTGGCTACGAGCAAGTGGGGTGGGTATTGATTGGCCTTGGCGTAATTATGTGGGGCATTGGCGAAACATTTTGGCGTTACTACGTCTCGATTGGACAAGCTCCATTTCCATCATCAGCAGACATTGGCTATTCCAGCTTTCCCGTGTTAATCTTCATCGGGCTCCTCTTGCAGCCATCATCTGAGTCTGGAGGAAGACGCTTTTTGCTGTTGATGGATAGCCTGATCTCCATGGGATCTATCCTGGCAATCGCCTGGTATTTGCTACTTGGTTCATTGGCACAAATGCCTGGAGAGGCAAATCTCGCCAAATTTTTGGGCCTCTACTATCCTATAGCTGACACTGCACTGCTCAGTTGCATTGTGTTCATACTCTTGCGAAATCAGGGACGAAGATACCAGGCTACTGCTCGTCGAATAGGTCTGCTGGTGGTCGGTTTGGGTCTGTGCTTTTTCGTGACCTCTGACTTTCTCTTTAACATACAACAGAATGCAGGGACATACGTTGAGGCCACCTGGATTGACCTGGGTTGGCCGCTGGGTATGATGACGATTGGTGTTGCAGCCTACCTGCGCCGTTTCCTACCCGCGACCTCCGCAGAAGTAATCGAGCAACGCATGGAGGACTCTGCGGAGCGCCAAACAATTGGTATCGCACGCTTCGTGCCCTACATTCTTTTAGCGCTACTCTTTCTTGTCCTGTCTCTCAACGTACTTTCTACTAATTCCGGGCAGTTTGCTATCCGACCCATACTGTTAGCCGCGACAATGGGAGTAGTGGCATTGGTCGTAACCCGCCAGATCTTTACGCTGTGGGAGAATGCCCGCCTGGTACGGCAGCAGGCGGAGTCGCTTTCGGATCTGGAGAGAGCGAATAAACGCATAGAAGAGCAGACACGCCAAATCGCGGATCACAACGCCGAACTAGAACGTGGCATTGTGCATCTCAAGAACATACAGGCACAACTGGCGAACGGCAATTTGCGAGTGCGGGCCAATCTAACTAGCGGCGCGCTGTTGCCCCTCGCGGGTAGCCTGAATCTGATGGCCGACCGCCTGATGCGCCTCGGGCAGACGAATATCTACATGCACCGCTTACTGCGTGCCCTTGACGAACTGAGCGTAGCCTTTGAACGCCAGGCCGCGGGCGCACCCCTTGTCGTCCCTGAATCCTGCAATGAATTTATAGAGATTAACCGCCTTTTACTTTCAATGCGCGCGAAGGCAAGCGCTACTGCATTACCTATCACACACCCATTGATGCGTACACATATCTCACAGCGTTCAGCGCCAACGCACCGTCCCGAGACGCAACCCTTAGGGCCCAATCCACCTGACATGTCGCTACATCCACATACGCCCTTGCCGCGACAGACTGGCACACAACTACCGCAAACGTCCTCTATACTGAGGTTGGGAATCAGGACTGTATCAGGATCACGACAACTCCCGTCGTCTGAGCCGTTGCGGCCGCCCTCGTCGGGACCATTGCAATCGGGAGGGATCAAAGGCGGACGATAACGAATAGTAGGATAAGATATACTTAGGATACTAGAGGGCACTTGCCTCCTTAGGGATCTTTGTTCTTGAGCTTGTGTCGATATAAGGAAATCTATATGTCTTATCTTCCTCATCTTCTCACACTTATTGGCGTATGGGTCGTCGTGACCATCACCCCCGGACCGGATTTTGCCGTGACCATTCGCTACGCCACTGCACGTTCGCGACGAGATGGTGTGTTCGTCGCACTCGGTGTAGCTACGGGCCTGACCATCTGGATCACGGGCAGTATGGCCGGATTGGGAGTCCTTTTCGCCCACTTTAGCTGGTTTGTCGAGATCATCAGGACGCTCGGCGCATTGTATCTCACCTATCTCGGCATCAAAATGATCTTGATCGCTCATCGCCAGCCCCTAGAGTTTGCGGCCGGAGTTGTGCCGACGCGTCGTTTCTCCGCCTGGCGTATCGGCTTCCTGAGCAACCTCAGCAATCCCAAGTTGGCTGCCTTCTTCAGTAGTCTTTTCGCTGCCCTTCTCCCTGCCAACTTGCCGTTCTGGGTACAGGGAACGATGGTCTTGGTGATGCTGGCCGTGACTACTGTCTGGCTTTGCATCGTCGCCTGCTTGAGCTCGCTAGGGCCGATTGTTCGCTTCTACCGCCGGGCGAAACGATGGATTGACTACATCACCGGAGGGTTGTTCGTTGCGCTCGGAGTACGGCTCGCGGTCGAGCGCTAGTGTGTTCATACTCAACGCAGACCTCAACGCTGCGTCTAATCTTGCTAGACGTGCCAGGAGTGCGTCTAGTGGGCCGAGTTTGTCAGACGGCCTATCGTCTCAGTCTACTGCGGTAGGCTAGGGACAAGCCTGTCAGCCTTCAGGCGACAGGTATCTGACCTAACAACTTTACCAGGAGCATAGCGTATAGTATACGTGATATCGTAAAATATAATAGTATGCTGATTGAGCTTTAGATTCTCACTTCGCCGAGAAGTGCCGATGTATGCAGGTAGGAGTAGCACATATGGTTGCTTCTGCTCATCTTCACTGCTCCAAATGTGGCACGGAAAACCCGACACAAGCAGCGTTCTGCTTTGCCTGTGGGCAAGCATTACAGACTGCTGCCGGTAGCCTCGCCATCAGCTCTTCCACCAGACCGCTTGTTCCGAATCACCTGCTCAAGGAACGCTATCATATACTTGACCAGGTCGGTAAGGGCGGCTTCGGAGCGGTCTATAAAGCAGCAGATACGCTATTCGGCCGCCGGCTCGTGGCCGTCAAGGAGATGGACCAGAGCCACCTGAGTCCGCAGGAGATAACCGAGGCCATTGAGACTTTTAAACGTGAAGCCCACCTGCTTGCGGGCCTTCAACATCCCAATATTCCCGGCATCTATGACTATTTTGGCGAAGCTGGGCGCTGGTATCTCGTGATGGATTTCATCGCAGGCGATACACTCGAGGAATACCTGCATAAATCCAGGGGAAGATACCTGCCTGTTGAGAAGGTGCTCGACACCGGCATTCAGCTCTGCACTGTACTTGGCTACCTGCATACCCGCCAGCCGCCCATCATCTTCCGCGACCTCAAGCCTGCAAACATTATGCTGACATCATCTGGGCAAATCTACTTGATTGACTTTGGCATTGCTCGCCACTTCAAACCAGGACAGTCTAGAGATACTATAGCTTTCGGATCACCAGGCTATGCTCCCCCGGAGCAATATGGCAAAACGCAGACCACTCCTCGCGCAGATATCTATGCCCTGGGTGCCACGCTCCACCAATTGCTAACGGGGAATGACCCGTCACAAACACCTTTTCGTTTCGCGCCTCTCCAGTTACGCAGCCAGACGACTCCCGTTGGCCTCGATACCTTGATTTCGAACATGCTAGAGATAGATGAGAAAAGAAGACCAGCCAGCATGAATGCCATCAAGCTAGAACTGCAGTACTTTGCTGCTCAGCGAACTGGAAGACAAATGGGCATCTTACAACCTGGAATCATGTATGTATACCCATCGCCAGTTGTTTCCAGGCCATCTATTCCATCTTCACAATTTAGTGCAGGTAGTGCAACACTGGGAAGCCCCCTCGTCGTCTATCACGGGCATTCCGATCGAGTGCGGTCTGTGGCCTGGTCGCCCGATGGCGCGCGTATCGTCTCCGCGAGCGACGACAAGACCGCCCAGGTATGGGAGGCTGCCACTGGAGATCATCTTTTCACTTATCCGGGGCATTCCGATCGAGTGAATGCCGTGGCCTGGTCGCCTGATAGCAAGCTCATCACCTCCGCAAGCAGTGATTCAACTGTACAAGTATGGGAGGCCGATACTGGAATCTACCTCCTCACCTACAAGGGGCATTCCGATCGAGTGAATGCCGTGGCCTGGTCGCCCGATAGCAAGCTCATTGCTTCAGCCAGCGATGACAAAACTGTAAAAGTGTGGGATGCCAGGACGGGACATCATCTTTTCACCTATCGCAGTCACTCAGATTGGGTACGTGCCCTGGCCTGGTCACCAGACAGCAAACGCATCGCCTCAGCCGGCGATGATTCCACAGTTCATGTCTGGGAGGCTACAACCAGGCGCAATATGTTCTTGAGCAAAAATGTCTATCGTAGCGATTCCCAGCGGATACGTGCTCTGGCCTGGTCGCCCGACAGCAGGCTCATCGCCTCAGCCAGTGATGACCAGACCGTCCATGTCTGGAATCTCGCTTCCAGGAAACCCATCTTGACCTACCGGGACCATGCAGATGGACTGCACGCCGTGGCCTGGTCACCTGATGGCAAGTACATTGCTTCAGCGGCGGGAAGCAGTATTAATTACTATGCAGATAATTCAGTACGCATCTGGGATGCCGCCAGCGGAAATACAATCTATATCTATCGCAATCATTCTGATTATGTACTTGCCCTGGCCTGGTCGCCCAATGGGGATCAAATCGCATCGGCTTCATCGGATCACTCGGTGTCAGTGTGGCAAGCAAGATGAATTTTGAGAGCTAGCTCCTTACAAGCGCTAAAGAGGCAGCATCATTTAGCATTTCCTATTGTCAGGTGACCACAGGCGCTTGCATGGGATATTTCTCATACAGACGCTCGGCAACGATCTTTTGCAAGCGCTTTACCGCCGTGTGGATATCGCAAAAGGATGTGTAGAGTGGAGCAATCCCCAGTCGAATAGCATCGGGCGGGCGGAAATCGGGCAGGACGTTCATCTCGTGAATCAGCGCCAGGTCGATACGCAGACCTTCGGCGTGGCCCAGCGAGACGTGGGAACCCCGGCGGCGAGGGTCTCGCGGTGTATTCAGTGTGAAGCCAAGTGGTTCCAATAATGCTTCCCACAGGTTTATCAGGTACTCGCTCTGGCGCACCGATTTGGCACGCAAGTTGTCCAGTCCAGCCTCCAGGAGCAAATCGACTCCCTGCTCGATCAACGAGAGTGACACGATAGGAGGCGTCCCCGTCAAAAACTGGCGAAGGCCCGCTGCCGGCCGATAATCAAGCTCGAAATTGAACAGGTCGCGCTGCCCCATCCACCCAGCGATAGGATTGCTCAGGACATCCTGCAGGTCGCGCCGGATGTACAGGAATGCGGGAGCGCCAGGACCACCATTCAGATATTTGTAGGTGCAGCCAATCGCCAGATCAACCTGGGCAGCATGCAAGTCGACCGGAACCGATCCTACTGAGTGGCTGAGATCCCAAAGCACCAGAGCACCGGTGGCATGGGCAGCGGCAGTTATGGCAGGCATATCATAGGTATAGCCGCTTTTGAAGACGGTGTGAGAGAGGGCCAGCAGGGCGGTCTGATTATCGAGCCGGGCCTGCAACTCAGCGACGGGGCCGTGAATGCCGTCAGGTGAGGGAAGGATATCTAGCCGGTGTTGCTTGTCTAGCAGGTCGATCGCTCCTTGCAGGATGTAGAGGTCTGAAGGAAAATTGAGGTTGTCGGTCAGAACACGCGACCGTCCATGCTGGATGCGCAGCGCGGCAACGACTAACTTGAAAAGATTGACCGACGTGGAATCGGCGACAATGACTTCGTCCGGCTGCGCCCCGATCAAGCGGGCAATCTTCGCTCCAACGCGCTCTGGCGCTGTAAACCACCCTTCATTCCAGCTCCGAATCAGGCGTTCCCCCCACTGCTGCTGGATGATTTCCTCGGCAAGAGACACCGTGGCCCTGGGAAGGCGGCCCAGTGAGTTCCCATCCATGTAGATAAGATCGGGGTCGGCAATGACAAAGCGTTCCCGAAAATGAGCTAACGGATCGTGCGCATCGAGTTCAGCGGC
>JBKPAZ010000164.1:0-27701 GCA_046726655.1 Chloroflexota bacterium | reverse complement strand
CGAGCGCTCGGACACCTGGTTTCCCTCCTGAAAGCCGATCTCGCCGCGCTCATTGATGCGCTCAACAATGGGGATGAATTGTATGAAGTGGGTGCCGACCTCATCACGCAAGAACGTGTAGACCTCCAAGGGGTGATCGGCATTGGCGGCATTGACCGTCGTCAGGATGTTGAACTCCACCTTATGAGCCTGCAAGAGGCGCGCAGCCCGCAGCACCTTGTGGAAGGTCGGCGCGCCGCCTTTATCCACGCGGTAGATATCGTGCATGGCTTGCGGACCATCCATACTCAGCCCGATAAGAAAATTGTGCTCGCGGAAAAATTCGCACCAGGCGTCGTTCAAGAGGATACCATTGGTTTGCATGGTATGCTGAACGGTGACGCCAGGGCGTGCGTATTTTTTGACGTAATCCATCGAGCGTTTGAAAAAGTCCAGTCCCATCAAGGTAGGTTCGCCGCCCTGCCAGGCAATCGTCACTTCAGGGGCGCGTTGCGATTCGATCAGCTGGCGAATATAGGTTTCGAGCAGGTCGTCGGTCATGCGAAAACGGCTGTCGGGATAGAGTTTCTCCTTCGAGAGAAAAAAGCAGTAGGTGCAATCGAGGTTGCAGGTTGCACCAGAAGGTTTGCCTAAGACGTGAAAGTAGGAAGGAGCGTTCTTGGGCCATGTAGCAGGTAGACCTGGCATTGTGTCGGGAGCCGCATTTGATGGTGTCAACGGGATGATCTTCGATGTTTGCATATGCTTAGCTTTATGGCTACCTTTCTATTGGCCTCGAGGATACTGTCCTGTGTGCGTCTCACCTGGTTCATTCGTTGTAGTTGATGTAGGTCAGCTTTTATCCATCATACAGCAATCCTGATGTAAATGGCAAATTGATGAATCTCTGTGGCAATTTGATATAATGAAAAAAGAACGTTGTAACGAAGGCAAAACAGTGCGTGTAATCGATCATCGGCAGTAAGCCGAAGAAGGAGAGATGTCTCGATGTTGGAACAGCAACCTGCACCTAAGGGCCTTTTTCAGAAAGACTCCCTCATATATGACTGGAACCAGGTGCCTCCATTCACCTGCCAGTTCGATCCACCGGAGCGCATCGAACTCAACGATGAGACTTTGCGCGATGGCCTTCAATGCCCATCGGTCTTGCAACCCACCCTGGACGAAAAGCTGGCATTCCTACGTCTTTTGCCAAGTCTTGGTATTAGCTCTGCCGATATCGGCTATGCCGGCGCGAGTAATGCAGCGCTTGAAGATGTGGTGGTACTGGCAAAGACTATCATGGACGAACACCTACCTGTTATACCCAATTGCGCTGCGAGAACGCACGAGGCCGATATCACGCCTATTCTCGAAGCCCAACAGCGCAGCGGTCAGGCGATAGAAGCCGCCTTGTTCATCGGTTCCAGCCCCATTCGCCAATTAGTTGAAGGATGGGATGTATCGTTCTTACTCAAAACCATTGAAACTGCGGTGTCTTATGCACGGCGCAACGGCCTCACCGTCATGTTTGTTACTGAGGATACGACGCGGGCGCGGCCGGAACACGTGGCTGCGATGTATCTCGCGGCAGCCCGCACGGGTGCTACGCGCCTCTGCCTGGCCGATACGGTAGGACACGCCACTCCATCCGGTGTCCAGCGCCTGGTAGGGTTTCTCCGCGAGCAACTTCGAAGCGCGGGGTTCGACGATCTCATGCTTGATTGGCATGGGCATCGTGATCGCGGACTGGATGTAGTGAATAGCCTGGCGGCTCTTTCAGCCGGAGCCAGCCGGGTACATGGGTGCGCGCTGGGCATCGGTGAGCGGGTCGGCAACACCGCGATGGACACGCTGCTCGTGAACCTGGTACTTGAAGGTTGGATGGAACAGGACCTGAGCGCTTTAGATGAATATTGCCGGCTAGCAAGCGAGATGACCGGTATGCCGATCCCTCGTAATTATCCCATCATGGGTGAGGATGCTTTCACTACCAGCACTGGCGTTCACGCAGCAGCAATACTCAAAGCTCAAGCCAGGGGCGAAGCCTGGCTGGGGGATCGTGTCTATAGCGCCGTTCCTGCTGCCCTGGTTGGACGACGCCAGGCCATCACGGTTGGGCCAATGAGTGGGCAGGCAAATGTAGTGGCATGGCTGAAGGATCGTGGAATGGAACCGACGCCATCACATATCGCGCTGATTTTGAGCGCAGCCAAGCAAACCTCGCATGTACTGAGCGACGACGAGATAACAAGCCTGTTGCAAGCATCCTCGCTGGAGGAGGGGTGAGCAGGATTCCACCGGTCACTTGCGCGAAGGCGTAGCAATAGCGCATCTGCCAGTGCTCGAATCATCCCCAGCGAATCAGCCCTAAATCGTGCTTGCCTGCCAGTGCCGGGTGGTTAGGCAGTACACGCACACCATAGGCAATACTGCCGCTCGTGGGAGGTTGCAGGCGAAGCTTATAGAGGTATGAGCCGTCCAATTCCTGCTTTGCATAGTCCATCGGCAGAGAGCGCTGAATGGTAATGTGCTCATTCGTGGCCTCACCATAGACCAGTTCGACGAAAAGGTCTTCGGGTCGGAGCGTGTGAGTGCGTATCCAGGCCCGTACATCGATGCCTTGACCAAGACTGAGTTGCCCTTCACGCTGCCCTTCTACATACAGTTGTAGGTCCGGCCAGGCCTGCGTAACTTTGTCCTTCCAGGTAGCCAGAGTGCGCGCTACCTGGTAATTGTTCTGCTCAATTTTCACGCTTTGCTGAATCTGTGGCACGTAAAAACGCCTGGTGTATTCTTTTACCATGCGGCGCATGCTGAATGCGGGGGCACACGTTCGAATAGCCTCCTTCATGAAAGCAAGCCAGCGATGCGGAAGACCATCGGCACTCCGATCGTAGTAGGTTGGTACGATCTGCTCTTCGAGCAGTGAATACAAAAAGAGACTGTCAGCCTCGTCCTGCACGTTCGGGTCATGGTATTCGCGTTCCTCGCCAATGGCCCAGCCATTGTTACCGTTGTAGCCCTCCGCCCACCAGCCGTCCAGGATACCGCAATTCGGCTGTCCATTGAGCGCCGCTTTCTGGCCGCTGGTACCACTGGCCTCGTGCGGGCGAACCGGATTGTTCAACCAGATATCCGTACCGGAAACCAGGTAGCGAGCCATATCTATGTCGTAGTTTTCGAGGAAAATGACTTTGCCCCGGAATGCATCGCTGCGTGAGAAACGGTAAACCTGCTCGATCAGCGCTTTGCCTGGCCCGTCAGCTGGATGAGCTTTGCCTGCAAAGATGATCTGTACAGGGCGTTCGGGATTGTGCAGAATACGTCTGAGGCGTTCGGGATCGCGGAAGATAAGTGTGGCTCGCTTATAGGTAGCAAAGCGTCGCGCAAAGCCAATGACTAAAGCATCAGGATTGAGCATATGCTCGAACTCGGCCATCTGGACAGACCCTTCGCCCAGGCGCAGGTGGTGTCGTTTCAAATGGTGGCGTGTATAGCTGATCAAGGTCTCTTTCCGCTGCAGGTGAATCTTCCACAGTTCCTCGTCGGGAATCTCAGCGATAGCATTCCATCTATCGGGTTCATCCACGCACTCTTCCCAATCTTCACCCAGGTAGCGTTTAAAGAGGGCGTTCATCTCTGGCGCGATCCAGGACGGGGTATGCACGCCATTGGTTATAGAGTCAATCGGTACCTCATCGACATCTACACCCGGCCATAAGAACTGCCACATATCCCGTGAAACCGCTCCATGTAAAGCACTCACGCCATTATGCTGACCTGTCAGTCGTAGTGCAAGTACCGTCATACCATAGGAAGGGCCCCAACCGTGATCTTCGCGTGCCACGTCCATGAATTGATCGCGTGTTAATCTAAGCTGCTCCCAGTAGGAACTAAAGTACTTATCAACCAAGTCATAGGAAAAGGTATCGTTGCCCGCAGGTACAGGTGTATGCGTTGTGAAGAGCGAATTTGCAGCGACTGCTTCACGCGCCTCGTTAAAGCTTAGGCCAGAGGCTACCAGTTCCCGGCTGCGTTCAAGATTTAGGAATGCCGCGTGACCCTCGTTAATGTGCCAGGCGGCGGGTGAGATACCCAGGGCGCGCAATGCGCGAACGCCGCCGATGCCCAGTACAATCTCCTGAGAGATGCGTATCTCGCGATCACCGCCGTATAAGCGCGCTGAAAGCTCCCGGTCACTTGGCGCATTGGGAGCGACATCAGTATCCATCAGGTACAGGGGAATGCGTCCTACTTGCAACTTCCATACTTTGGCGAGAATGCGCCTCCCCGGTAAGTCGACACTGATCACTATTTCGTTACCATCTGGATCGCAAGCGGGAATAGCTGGAGCTTCAGAGAAATGCAACTTGTCATAAAACGCTTCCTGGACGCCATCGCGAGTAATGCTTTGCCGGAAATATCCTTGAGGGTACAAGAAGCCGACGCCGACAAACGGCAGGCCCAGATCGCTCGCCTCTTTACAGTGATCGCCTGAAAGAATGCCCAGGCCGCCGGAGTAAATAGGCAGGGATTCATGTAGTCCGAACTCCGCCGAGAAATAGGCAATCGTGCGATTTAGCAGTTCAGGGTAGCTTTGCGAGAACCACGTTTCTGTGCGAGGGTGCATATAGCGGTCGAAGTCGCTCAGAACGCTATCGTAGTGTTCCAGGTAGGCAGTATCATTGGCTGCTTGTTCAAGCTGCTGCGGCTGAACTTCACTCAGGAAACGAACGGGATTGTGCCCTACATCTTCCCATAGATTTCGCTCAAGTTCACTATAAAGGGCGAGGGCCTCAGGGTGCCAGCTCCACCACAGGTTATAGGCGAGTTCATAGAGTCGATCGATGCGGGAAGGCATGGTGGGGAAGACCGTCATGCGGCCAAAAACTTTCACAGTACCTGGTTCCTTTACTTTAATTTTCGTGCATCTTTATCCAGCCATGGCGTAGCGCATGCACTACAGCAGCGGTACGATCATTGACCGATAGCTTTTTAAGGATAGACGTAATGTGATTTTTCACCGTCTGGTCACTAATCTTCAGTGATTTTGCAATCTCTTTATTGCTGTTGCCCTGGGCAATATAGTCCAGGATTTCAACTTCACGGGTTGAGAGGGGCGAATACATATCTTTGCCAGGGGTTTCTTCCTCTTCCACCGACAGCTCTCGGAACGATTTGAGGACACGGCTGGCGAGTTGTGGCTTCGAAAGCACATCATCATTGATTAAATATTCGCCGTGGCTGACTCTACGCACTGCATCCGTGAGTACTTCAGGTGTGATATTGCGCGTGTAGTAGGCAGCGGCACCCACCTTGATTGACTGGAACAGGCGTTCTTCGTCTTCCGAAGGCGTAAGGATCATAATGGCCATTTGTGGAGCAAGATGGCGCATTTGCCTGGCTATCTCTAATGGATCAGCAGTGGTGAGACCTGCATCGATAAGTACCACGTCAGGGTTTCCTGTGCGGGACAGTTCGAGAATCTCCTCAGCATCAGTGGATTTACCGATGATCTCACAATCGCCCATTTGTTCGAGCGTGGAGCATATACCCTGGCGGAACAGGGGTTGCTCATCAACGACGATGACTCTTATCGTTTCCATCATATCCCTCGCAGCAGAGCAGCTAGAGCGGAATTGCCGCTGTACTGCCTAGACTTCTATCGTTCTCTTCCCAAAATAAAGAGAAAGCATCCACTCCTCAGGTTCATAGGGGGAGTAGAGTATGGATGGCTATGCTTTAAGCACTTGTCCAACTCATGCATCATTATACACACAAAACGCGCGATGAACAATCGTTAGATAGCCAATCTGGTGATATCTGCGTGAATTGGAGACCATTGGAATTGCTGCTGACCTAAATGCGTTCCAGGCGTCGTAACGTGGAGTTTATCCCAACACGCAGGCATTCGATGACGCCTTTGCCTGTGACTGCAACAGACTCAAAGCTCGGTACATGGTATGGGTTGAGGTATTGTTCAAGCACTGAGACAGGTAGGATGTCTTGCAGGTCCCGTTTGTTCCACTGCATAACGAGGGGGAAATCGTTGATATCCTTGTTCATCCGCCTGAGCTGTTCCTGGAGTTCGTTCCAACTCTCGATGTTCTCCTGTAATTTGCTGGCCTGGGAGTCGGCAACAAAAATCACGCAGTCGGCGCCTTTGAGAACAGAGATGCGTGTCTGTTGATAGAGCACCTGACCTGGCACGGTATAGAGTTGGAAGCGAATCTGGAAGCCGTGAACCTTGCCGAGTTCAAGAGGAAGCAGATCAAAATACAGAGTTCGCTCGGTCTCCGTGTCTATCGAGACCATGTCTCCTACGTCTCTCGGGTTGACTGCCTGGTGTATGTAATGCAGGTTGGTGGTTTTGCCACACAGACCAATGCCGTAGTAGACAATCTTGCAGTTAATTTCTCTTTTGGCCATGTTGATTAGGGACATTCGTGGTTTTTCTCCTACCTGCTGATACGCGCCTCTGCCAGAACGCACTCTTCGCTATTTCGAGATAAACTGTAGAGGCGACCATTATTCGGTCGCCTTGTTTTCAGCCACTCCTGGTTACGCAACAGTATACAGTAAATTCCTGGAATTGCCAACTTGCCAAATTTGACTTCCACCTCTTATACTAACTAAACGGAAGACACAGGCATTCAGGAGCAACAAATGCTTTGTAATTGGGGGGTTCTTGGCCCTGGCTTCATTGCCACTCGCGCAGTTATCCCTGCGATACAACAGGCGCCCAACTCCCGTGTATTGGCCGTCGCCAGCAGCAGCGGAGAGCGTTCGCGAGAAGTCGCTCTCCGCTTTGGCATAGAGCGGTCCTATTCTGGCTACCAGGCTCTGCTTGATGATCGTGATGTCGATGTAGTCTACATTGCTCTACCCAATCACCTGCACCGCGAGTGGACAATTCGCTCAGCCCTGGCTGGTAAGCATGTGTTATGTGAGAAGCCGCTCGCAATGAGCGCTACTAAATGCGACGAAATGATAGTCGCCTGCCAGCAAGCGAAGGTGCTATTGATGGAAGCTGTGATGTATCGCTTTCATCCACGCATGCTGCACATGAAACAGATGCTGGTGGCTCGCGAAGCAGGTGATATACGTTTCGTACATGCTGCGTTTTCTTTCAATTTCAATGGGCCAGGCAATTATCGTGCTTATAGACAATTTGGAGGTGGCGCCTTGCTGGATATAGGTAGTTACTGTGTCAATGCCGCTCGCTGGCTCATTGGCTCCGAACTAGACTCATCCCAGGCTGTGACTTCCTATAGCCATGAATCTATCGATCTCAGCACAAGTGCAGTTCTACGTTTTGGGGAAGATGTGTCTGCACACATTCAATGTAGCTTTGTAGCCGCCGAGCATCAGACAATTGAGGTAGTGGGCACAACAGGCGCTGTTACGGCGCCACTTGCCTTTACGGCCTGGCGTGACGATGCAACAATGCTGTTCATCCAGCGCGGCGCTGTGTTTGAGCAAAGGGAGTTTGCTCCCGCTGATCCGTATCAGCTCATGGTGGAGCATTTTACAACGTGTGTGATGGAAAAAACTTCCCTGCTCTACCCACCTGAGGATGGGCGGGCGACCCTGCGGGTGTTGGATATGCTGAGGGGCAGTGAAACTGTGATGAAACCTTGACTTCCAACCATTGACGAATGGCCTTGAACAGGCTAGACTTACAAGCAATCGAACTCGATATCAATGTCAATAGACACAAAAGGTCAGGTAGGAAAAAATGGCTATAGATAGCGGAATCGCTACTGACTTTGAGGTCGTCATCGGCCTTGAAGTACACTCACAACTTCTCACGAAAAGCAAAATGTTTTGCACGTGTAGCACCGACTATGCCTATGCGGCGCCAAATACCCATGTGTGTCCAATATGTATGGGAATGCCTGGTGTATTGCCGGTGATTAATGAGCAAGCTGTCGCTTATACCATCATGACAGCCCTGGCCCTCAACTGTGAAATTCCAGCATACTCAAAGTTCGACCGCAAGAACTACCCCTATCCTGATCTGATGAAAGGCTACCAAATCTCGCAATATGATATTCCTCTGAGCAAGAATGGGTATCTCACGATTGAACACGACGGCCAGATAAAGCGCATCGGCATTACGCGGGTCCATCTCGAAGAAGATACTGCTCGCCTGCTGCACCGTGATGGTTACAGCCTGGTGGATATCAACCGCTCTGGCACGCCATTGATGGAGATTGTCAGCGAACCGGATATGCGTTCGCCTGAAGAAGCGCGGCTCTACATGCAGAAACTGCGTGAAATCCTGGTGTACCTGGGTGTCTCCTCAGGACGTATGGAAGAAGGAAGCCTGCGTTGCGATGCCAACATCTCTGTTCGTCCAAGAGGGCAGCAGAAGCTGGGTGTCAAGACTGAGATCAAAAATATGAATAGCTTTCGTTCAGTGGAGCGAGCGCTCGCATATGAGGCACACCGCCAAATCGAGTTGCTAGGAAATGGACAGCTTATTCACCAGGAAACACGCGGCTGGGTTGAAACAAAGGGTATTACGGTAGCACAACGCAGTAAGGAATATGCGCACGATTACCGCTACTTCCCTGAGCCTGATCTTCCGCCACTGTTGATTAGCCGCGCCTGGGTTGAAGAGTTAAGGGCGCAACTACCAGAACTCCCTGATGCTCGCCGCGCTCGTTACATGGACGACTATGGACTCTCGGCCCAGGATGCGAATGTATTGACAGAAGATAAAACACTCGGCGACTACTTCGAGCAGGTAGTAGCTGTCTCTCAAACGAGTGACCGCAAGGCGCGCGCGAAAGCTGCCGCTAACCTGGTGCTCAACGACGTTGTACGATTGCTTAAAGCTAACTCCATTTCCATACAGGAGAGCCCTCTTTCGGCGACGGCTTCGGCCAATTTGCTTGATCTGCTCGACAAAGAACGCATCACAGGCAAGCAAGCCAAGGAAGTACTGGAAGAAGCTTTTGTTTCTGGCAAGATGCCCGATGTTATTGTCAAGGAAAAGGGGATTGAACCGCCCATTAGCGATCAGAGTGCCTTGGAACGTATTATAGAGGAGGTGATAGCCAGCAATCCCAAGGCAGCCAGGGACTATCGCGCCGGCAAGACAAATGCGTTGCAGGCATTGATAGGTCAGGTGATGAAACAAACTCGCGGCCAGGCAAAGGCCGATAGTGTACGAACGATACTCATAGCAAAACTGGACGAGGCACCATAGGCGGTGTTTCGTTCCCTTGAAAAGGAGAAATGCAGACCATGCACGATGAAGTGAAGTCTGCCGCGTTGAATCCCTATCATATGGCGGTGCAGCAATTTGAGGCGGCCGCTGACAAAATAAACCTCTCTGAGGATATGCGAGAGATTCTGCGACAACCCAAGCGTGAACTTATTGTCAATTTCCCGGTTCGTTACGATAACGGTCGGGTGAAGACCTTTACAGGTTATCGCGTTCAGCATAACGTCAACCGTGGCCCGGCCAAAGGTGGCATTCGTTACGGTCCTGACGTAACGCTCGATGAAGTCAAAGCACTTGCTATGTGGATGACCTGGAAGTGCGCGGTTGTAGGTATACCTTTCGGTGGAGCGAAAGGCGGCGTGATTTGTGATCCGAAGCAAATGAGCCCTAGCGAATTGGAGCGTCTCACTCGCCGCTATGCGACTGAGATCTCTATCGTTATTGGGCCACATAGCGACATTCCAGCACCTGATGTCAACACCAACGCTCAGGTGATGGGATGGATTATGGACACGTATTCCATGCATGAAGGCTACTCTATACCCGCTGTAGTCACAGGCAAACCTCTCTCTATCGGCGGTAGTGAGGGTCGTAACGATGCGACCGCTACAGGTGTCTTGTTTGTTACTCGCCAGGCTGCGAAGCGTATTGGTATGCCATTGCAGGGCGCTCGTGTGAGTATCCAGGGCTACGGAAATGCTGGCTCAATTGCTGCCCGCCTCTTCCATAATGAGGGATGTAAAGTCGTCGCCGTGAGTGACACGAGGGGTGGTATATATAATGAGTCTGGGCTTGATCCCGCTACTGTGCTGCGCTTTAAGCAGGAGCGAGGAAGCGTTGTCAATTACCCGCATGCGCAGAACGTTGGTGTGCAGGATGTGCTGGAGGTTCCCTGTGATATCCTGATCCCTGCAGCTACTGAGGGTGTGATCACACCAAGGAATGCCGACCGTGTTCAGGCAAGCATTATTGCTGAAGCTGCTAACGGCCCAACGACTCCCGAAGCAGATGAAATTCTCTTCAAGAAAGGGGCGCTTGTCATCCCTGACATCCTTGCAAATGCTGGCGGCGTGACTGTTAGCTATTTTGAATGGGTGCAGGATTTGCAGAGTTTCTTCTGGGGCGTTGAAGAGATTACCAAGAAGCTCGAAATGATCATGAATCGCGCCTTTGCCGCTGTTATGGACAAAGCCGATCAGTTTTCGTGCGACATGCGTTTAGCTGCCAATATGCTGGCTATCTCACGGGTTGCAGAAGCGACACAGGTACGCGGCATCTACCCCTGAGATTACTGTAGAAGCCATAAAAGAAGAGGTTTTGGCTCTGTAGCCTTCGACCTCTTCTTTTATGGCTTCTGTGGGTTAAAATCCCCGGCGAGGCTCGCGCTTTGGCTTCCTCGGCAATTTCGGCTGTTTCACCTGCCTACCAGGTTTAGGCTTTTTGCGACCACGAGCGCTCCAACTATCTTCATCCTCCTCCTCCTCCTCTTCCTCCTCTTCATCGTAGAACGGTTCCTCTTCCTCCTCCTCTTCCATCTCCTCTTCATCTGGAAGACTATCAAGTTCGGGGATAGTCGTATCCTCTTCCATTTCATCCAGAACAATGTTTGGAAGTTCCATGTCATCTACGTTATTTGCCAGTTCGAATTCATTGTCTTCAGTCTCAGCGAACTCCTGAGGAGCAAAATCTGGTTCAGCAACGGTTTGTGGCTGTGTTGCCTTGTAGCCATCCGAGACAGAAGTCATGCTGTTGCGCACGGCTTTTCGTAGAGGCAAGGGTTCTGGTTCTGGCATCTCCATCTCGGCTTCGGCTGGTTCCGCCTCTTCTTCGACTTTGGATGCGCCGATGACTGCACGTCCTGCGGCCACGTCTAACCAGAACTGGGAGTAGTAATGTGGTCGATCTGTGTCTTTCTCGCTATCTTTCCTTGTCATTCTCCACCTTCTTATGCAAGAGAGGATCACACTGGCTGTCCGAAGCCTTGATCGGTGTTTGAAGCGTTTGCAGCTCCATTGCCATGTGAAGGATATCCCTGCAAGAACTCGGTTAATACCACTCCACTGATAGTGGTAATGTTCCTATCATCATATGAAGAAAGTGCAAACATGTCAAGATGTATGATAAATAGGCTCAAGCCGCCTGTAAAGGGGGATGAGATGCTGTCAAGACCTCAAGTGCATGAATTTTCTGGTTACGGTGTTTGCAGAGATGAGCTTTCAACCCTATAATGTATGGTGAATGGTTCAATAGACGCTCTTCGCCTGAATATGTCTTGAAAGGTAGGAAACAATTGACGAGGATTCTCGACAGCATTGACAGTCCGGTGCAGTTACGCGCTCTGAAATCTGCGCAAATGAGCCAGTTGGCCGAAGAGATTCGGCGCGAGATCATCGAAAAAGTATCGGTGAAAGGCGGCCACCTGGCCCCTAACCTTGGAGTAGTTGAATTAACAATGGCTCTACACTACGTCTTCAATACTCCAGACGACTTGTTAGTCTGGGATATTGGGCACCAGGCGTATGTACATAAACTTTTGACAGGGCGGCGTGAACGATTTCATACTATTCGCCAATTTGGAGGCCTTGCAGGCTATCTCAGGCGCGAAGAGAGCGAATATGACGTGTTTGGGGCAAGTCATGCCAGCACCTCGATATCAGCGGCGCTCGGGTTGGCAGTAGCTCGTGATTTACAGGGGGAGAATTTCAAAGTAGTTGCCGTGATCGGCGATGGCGCTTTGACAGGTGGTATGGCGTTGGAGGCTATAAATAACGCAGGTAGCTTAAAGAAAAATCTGATCATAGTGTTGAATGATAACGAAAAATCGATTTCTGATAATGTGGGCGCCCTCCATCATTATTTGAGCAAAGTACGCCGTATGGAAACCTCGCCCAGCTATCGCCGACTGCGCGAGATGGCCAAAGGCTCGATAGAGAAGCTGCCTGTGGTGGGAGATAAGGCGCGTGAAGCTGCTGGTCGCGCAGAGATGAGTTTCAAGAATTTTGTGCTGCATAGTAAAAACGGGATGATCTTTGAGGAGCTAGGCATCAAGTTCTTTGGACCATTTGATGGACACGATTTGCCCCTATTACTCGATGTCTTCGAGAATATCAAACATGTTGAAGGCCCGGTGATTGTACAGGTGGTGACAAAAAAGGGCAAGGGCTGGGAACATGCGGAGAACGATTCAACGAAATGGCATGGCCCGGGGGCCTTTGATTACGCTACAGGCACCATCAAGAAAAATGCTGGCGATCCTCCAACATATACAGAAGTCTTTGCCAATACGCTGGTTGAACTGGCGGAGAAAGATAAAAACGTCATTGGTATTACAGCGGCCATGGCTGAGGGCACCGGCTTAAAGAAGATGCACCAGCGTTTCCCTGAACGCTACTTTGACGTAGGTATAGCTGAACAACATGCTGTAACCTTTGCGGCCGGGCTTGCCGTGGGCGGCATGCGCCCTGTCGTTGCCATCTATTCGACATTCTTGCAGCGAGCCTATGACCAGGTTATTCACGATGTGTGCATGCAGGATTTACATGTCGTGTTTGCAATGGATCGAGCTGGAGTAGTAGGTGAAGACGGCCCTACACAACATGGCATCTTTGATATCGCATTTATGCGAACCATCCCGAATATGAAACTCATG
Source organism: Chloroflexota bacterium (assembly GCA_046726655.1). Taxonomy (GTDB): domain Bacteria; phylum Chloroflexota; class Ktedonobacteria; order Ktedonobacterales; family Ktedonobacteraceae; genus DATMNR01. Next base: position 14,835 of record JBKPAZ010000164.1, on the reverse strand, counting down.
GCGCCTAAGGACGAGAACGAACTGCGCCACATGCTCTATACAGCTGTATATATGGATGGCCCTGTTGGTCTGCGTTATGCGCGAGGGAAGGCTGTCGGCGTTCCCCTGGATGACGAGCTGCATACATTGGAGGTCGGCAAAGCCGAATTGCTCAGCCCGTCCACATTTGAGGAAGCGGAGCAGCAGGATTGTGTCATTCTTGCTTACGGAACCACGGTGGCCCAGGCAGAACAGGCGGCGAAGGAATTGTCTGAAGATGGTATACACGCTGCTGTAGTCAATGCGCGCTGGGCTAAACCACTCGACGAAGAGTTGATCGTGCGCCTGGCGACTGGAACGCGCCGCGTGGTCACTGTTGAGGATCACATGATTGCCGGCGGCTTTGGCAGCGCAGTGCTGCAACTCTTAGAAACACGCGGTCTCCTAAGCGATATAGATGTGCGACTCATTGGGTTCCCTGACAGGCTGATTGAGCACGGCGCACCTTCTATTCTCAAAGAATTGTATGGGCTGACCTCTTCGCATATTAAAGATGTGGTGCGAGAACTAGTGGAGGCTGAGAGTAAGGGGTATGAGTTGGCGCATTAGAGGTCATCATTCAGACAATATTCCCGTCCTGCATACGGATGATGCGGTTTGCTCGTTGCCCTACCTCTAAGGCATGTGTCACAAGCACCAATGTCTGGCCGTACTCGCGATTAAAGCGGCAGAGCAAATCCATGACATCGTTGGCTGATTCGCTATCGAGGTTGCCCGTCGGTTCGTCTGCCCAGACAATGACAGGGTTGTTTGTCAGAGCGCGTGCAATGGTGACACGCTGGCGCTGTCCCCCTGAAAGTTCAGCGGGCCGATGGCGTGCGCGGTCGGCAAGGCCAACGCGATCCAGCAACTCCAGCGCCCGGCTGCGAGCGTTCCGTCCGGGAACCTTGGAGATAAGCAAGGGTAGTTCGACGTTTTCCACCGCGCTGAGCATCGGCAAGAGGTTGAAATCCTGGAAAACAAACCCCATATGTCGAGCGCGGTATGCTGTGCGCTGGTTATCGGTAAGGTCGCGCAGGTTATCACCCTGAATGAAAACGTTGCCCTCATCGATGGTATCCAGGCCGGCAAGGCAGTTGAGCAGCGTTGTTTTGCCGCAGCCACTTGGCCCCATGATAGCCACCATCTCACCTTTAGCTACCAGCATATCGATTTTGCGCAATGCCTCGACGCGCAATTGCCCGCTGCGATAGATTTTGTGTACCTTTTGTGCCTCAATGATTGGTGGCGCTTGTTCCTGCATAGTAATGGTCCTATCTATGATCGCAACGCCTCAGTCGGCGCAATTCTGCCTGCCTGCCATGCAGGAAGCAAAGCCGCTACGAGCGAAGCTAACAAAGCAATACCCACAATCAAACCCAATTCTTCCCAGGGAACAGCAAACGTCAGGCCAGTATGGAACTGCTCAAAGAAGTTCACAGCAAAGATATTGCGCGAGAGAATTAACCCGAGGATCACACCTATGAGACTGCCAACACTTCCCACGAAGAACGATTCGCACAGAAAAGCTCCTTGCAGCATGCCTCTCTTTGAGCCAAGTGCGCGTAGCATTCCGATCTGCTGGCGACGTTCAACCACTGCGCGAGTGCCTGTAATGGCAAGTGCTGCAACACCAAGTAGCAGTGTCAAACCGACCACTCCCAAAAGCACGTTACTGAGCAGAATGCGTGGCCCGCGCAGGGTCCAGATAGCATCTTCCAAAACAGTTGTCTCCAGGCCATTATCGAGAAAGGCCGATCCCAGCGACAGGGCCAACGCCCGTTTATCCTGGCCGGGCGCCACCTTAAAGTAGTAGGTCTCTGCTTCAGGGGTGGATGGATCAGGACGGAAAGAGCTATAGGCTTTACTGGATATGTACAGTCCGAAATGGGCGCTATCGCTGTTATCAACGACACCGATGATGGTCAGCTTCATCGCGGAACTTCCCTGAAAACTTGCCACCCAGACCGGAGTAGGAGCGAAACCAGGATCGCCCTGGTAAGCTCCGCTCATGGAGAATGTATAGTACGGGTCAAACCCGGGTGGATAGATTGGTACACCAGCATCGGCAGGTGACGGCGCGTTGGGATCATATACAGGCGAATTGACCAGGCTATTGGGACGGTAAGGTAAGGCGGTATTGTCGATCAGTGCGTAGTTGGGATGCGTTTGCACCGCCTGCCATACTGCATTATCGTTATTGAAACCTTGTGCCCGCGCCACCAGGTGCAATCCATACCCTTGCAAAAACCCTCCGCTTACCACTTGTGCAGGATACGTGTGCCAGGCCGGGGCATCCGCATTCGGCTGGATTACGCCCACTGCTGTTGAAGCCTGGATACCAATTGCTGTGAAAGCGTTGGAGTCGATACCATGACTGGCTAGCGCCGAACGTATATCAGGAATTGGCTTGAAATATGCCACGGCTTGAATATCGTAGCCGCCCGTCTGGTAGTTAATATCGGTATAGTTGTCCTGCATGGCGTTCGTAATTACCGCCATGATCGTCATCGCGAAAACGACCAGGCTAAACAGCACAACACTTAAGCCGGTTCGGAAACGATAATGCAGCGGGTATGCTGCGGCCAGCCTGGTCATAATTTGCAGTCCTGGCAACCACGAGCAGAGCAGCAGTAGCGGGCGTATAAATAGCTCCGCATTGGCAATGAGCGCCCATACTGCTCCAAGTACCATCATCAGACCTGCGACGAAAAAGACCTCTACGCCTGCTTGAAAACGTGGTAGACCGAGGCGTGCCAGCGTATCAAAGGGCAGTGCCCAATAGGCGAGGATGGTAAGTCCCACAGCAGCCGCGAATATTCTTTGCACAGGTCCTTTCCATGTGTTTTTGCCCAACCTGGAAAGCATCCAATCCACACCAGCCTTTAGCAGCAGCCCTCCGCCGATTACGAGTAATGAAAGGCCAAGTGAGAATGGCGTAATCTGCGTTCTCTTCAATCCCAGTTGCATCAACCAGTAACCGGCCAGCAAGGGTAGGATACCTAATCGTGCCAGTATGCGCATTAACCCTATGAACGTATCAGGAAGTTGTTCAAACAAAATATGCCGTAGATTGTGTAACACGCCAATGCGTTTCAACAATGCGAAAAGCCGCATGAAAATCTCGGCGAGCGATGCGGTTGGTCGTTCCGACTCAGGAAGGTTGCGTAATGCATCCACTATCGTCATACGGCTCACTACCCACGCGGAAACTCCCACAGAACAGAAAGTAAAGATCACGCCCAGGCAATAAGCAATGACCAAACTACGCGGCTGAATGACGAATTTCAGCGGAAAGTTAAAGCGCGCCAGAATGGGTCCCAGGAAGAGGAAGAGTATCGTGCCTATGCCTAAACCGATCAGCAGACCAATAGTTGAAGCAATCAGGTCATAGATGGTGCCCTCGAAGAGGTACATCAAGACCAGTTGGCGGCGCAGCACGCCGATGGCGCGCGCCATGCCCATCTCCGCGCGACGCTCCGCTGCCAGCAGCACAAATATCAGGAAAATTAAGAGAAGGCCAATGGCGAAAGCAAAGAGCGCGAAGAGCGCAAAGATGCGAGAGAAGATATCGTCTGCCAGTTGCGCGAAACGCGCGCCTTGTTCTTTGACCTCACTGACGTGTAGATTGGGCGCGTAGGGGGGAATGCCCTGCCTCAGTGTGTGCTCCACCTCTTCTGAAACATCAACTCCAGCCGTATCTGTTCCACGAATGGACACGAAAATCTGAGTAATATCGTCAAAGCGGTGTTCGATGTCACGAAATGTTTTGACCTGGCTCAACATATATGGTAGTTCACCAACAAGCCCTCCATCGGCGACGATAGCTCGTACATGCATCGTATAGCGTTTCCCAGGCCAACGTTTTGAGAACAGGTAGAGCGCATCGCCGGCCCGTGCGTTCAGCAGCACTGCTAACGTGTGATTGAGATACACCTCGTTGGTGTGGAGATCAGCAATATGGTGCTGAACTTTGTTGCTGTCATCCTGCAATCCTCCAAAGCCCTGCTCACTACCTGGTATGACGGCGAGGGCCATGACTTTGGAGCGGACCTGGCGAGAAGAGACATCAGCTACCAGTACACCTTGTTCTATCAATGCCGCCCCTATCGCGGCGATATGGGGGTCACCTCGCACGTGATTGCGCAGTTGAATATAGATACTATCATCAAAGAAATCAGGCGAGTTGGAGCCTTGAATGATCTCATCCACATTGCCTAGATTAGAGACTGCGACAGTCTGCACGGCTGCGGTTATCACGTCGCCTGTTGCCAGTACGCTGGAGAGGAGTGTAGTTGAGAGCATGAGGGCGAAGACAATCAACAACATTTGGGTGCGACGACGAGGAATGTTTCGTGCGCCAATCTTGAAAAAGATTGCATTTGTAATTGCCAGCAGTCCGACTGCGCCGGTGATGGCCAGTGTTATCACCAGTAAGATGGTTGTAAGTGTATCTAGTGGAACGCCAAAAAGAGTCGTCATGTATGTATAGCTATTCCCTGGGATTTCTGCAAGGTTTCGTAGAATAACTCCGCGATCTGTAGATAGCCGAGGTCCGTCGGGTGCAGACCATCATTGCTGATGTATTCGGGATGAATGCTTAAGTTGTAGTTTTGCTGGGAGAGATCAACCAGAATGGCATGATGTTGCTGCGCAATGCTGGCGATGGTTGCATTGTATGACTGGATGCGTTTCTGCAATTCTAGTGGGTCATACGAACTGAAATAGGGTAAAAGTGCCAGGTCTGGCACATTTGCGATCAGGATACGCGCAGAAGGCGCATTGGACTGTAAGCGGCTCAACAGCAGGTCCAGGTCGTGGGAATAGCTGCTGATTGGAACATTGTCCGCAAGGTCATTCACTGCAAGCCAGATGGTCACGAGTTCAGGATGTGAGTCGAGCGCGACGGGAAGTTCTAAGCTCAGTGCATCGTGCAGGTTGATTCCCGGTATACCGAGATTAATCAGGTGAACAGTGTTGCCGAGCTTTACCGCAAGGTCGGTAGGCCAGTTCTCTGTATAGGGGTCTGATGAACCAATCCCGAAGGTATCAGATGCGCCAATTGCCACGTAGGTAATCTGGGAATCAGATGGCTCTTTAACCGACTTCGGGAGGTTGGCGTTGCTGGATTGTCTAGCTGGCGCCTGGCCACAGCTTACTAAAAGTAGTAGAAGAAAACAGAGTGAAACACGTGAAAGAAGTATTTTCACCTGTACACGTATAGTTGGATGACGATGATCATGGCTAAGCAGAGGGTAATCTGCACTATTCAGGTTGCCAGAGGTCATGGTTAAACCAAGGTTTCTTCCTGGCTAGAGTAATCAGCTAAACATCTTGAAAGATTATAACATATTCATCTGCCGTTGAATATTTAACGTGCTCCCGTGTTCTCATCCATCTGAAAATATATGATAGACTGTAGAAATATTTTTCGTGAGTATTCTCCCCAACTGCGGTATATTGTTTGCGTTCGCAGTTGTTCGTATTACACCAACAACATCAGTGCTAGAAAAGGGATTGATTTTTTTATGGGAAATGAGAATGGTTCAGTGAATCCTCAGGGTAAATCTTCTTCCAACACAGAGACTGCCGGGCTTCAATCAGTGATTGATCCCACCTTGCTGAACTCGCTTGAGTGGCGTCTGATTGGCCCATTTCGCGGGGGGCGGGTTGTGGCGGTGGCCGGTGACCCAGTGTATTCGCAGGTATACTATTTTGGCTCGACGGGTGGCGGTGTCTGGAAAACAACCGATGGTGGTATTCTCTGGGAAAATGTATCTGATGGCTTTTTTAAGCGTGCGTCGGTTGGCGCGATTGCTGTCTCGGCCTCCGATCCCAACGTTATCTATGTTGGCATGGGGGAGACTACCATCCGGGGCAATGTCTCTCATGGTGATGGGGTATACAGATCTACCGATGCAGGCAAGAGCTGGACACACCTGGGTCTGACGAATACCAGGAATATCGCCAAAGTGCGTATTCATCCCCAGAATCCCGACCTGGTGTATGTAGCGGCGTTGGGGCACGCGCATGGGCCGAACCCTGAACGAGGGCTGTATCGTTCACGCGATGGAGGTAAAACCTGGGAGCAGATTCTCTTCCGTAGCGACAAGGCCGGGGCAATTGATCTCGCGATGGATGCGAATAACCCTCGCATTCTATACGCGTCCACCTGGGAAGCTCAGCGCAAGCCGTATACGCTTGTCGGCGGGGGGGAAGACTGCGGCATCTTCAAATCGACTGATGGCGGCGATACCTGGAGCGAGATTACGCGCAAACCGGGTCTCCCGCAAGGCATTCTGGGTAAAATCGGTCTTGCTGTTTCGCCTGCTAAAGAGAATCGCATCTGGGCTGTCATTGATGCAGAGGATGGAGCGGTTTTCCGAACCGACGATGGCGGTGAGAACTGGGAGCGGCTCAGCGAGGATCGCAATTTGCGAGCGCGTCCGTGGTATTACCAGCATATCTATGCCGATCCACAGGACCCGGAAACTGTCTGGGTGCTGAATGTGCAGGCCTGGAAATCGGTCGATGGGGGGCGAACCTTTTTTGAGGTTTATATACCTCACGGGGATCACCACGACCTGTGGATCGATCCACACAATCCCCAGCGCATGATCGAGGGGAGTGATGGTGGTGCCACTGTCTCATTCAACGGAGGCGTGAGCTGGTCCTCGATCTACAATCAGCCCACGGGGGAGTTCTACCATGTTACAACCGATACCCAGGTTCCTTACAGAGTCTACGCCGCTCAGCAGGACAACTCGACCATCAGTCTGCCCAGCCGTTCGGCCCTGGCTGGCATTACGCAATCGGACTCGTATGAGGTTGGGGGTGGAGAAAGTGGCTATATCGCAGTTCGACCCGATAATCCAAACATAGTGTTTGCCGGGTGTTTCCATGGATATCTAACTCGCTATGACCACCGGACTCGCCAGAATCGCAATATTAGTGTCTGGCCTGAAGCGGCGACTGGCTGGGGGGCAAAGGACCAGAAATACCGATTTCAGTGGACTTTTCCCATCATGATCTCACCTCACGATCCAAACGTACTCTATGTCACTGGCAACCATGTGTTTCGCTCAACCGACGAGGGGAGCAGTTGGGACATTATCAGTCCCGATCTCACCCGCAACGATATCACCAAGATGGAGCCTTCCGGTGGGCCGGTCACCAGGGATAACACAGGCACCGAGTTCTACTGTACGATCTTCACCTTTGCCGAATCGCTCATCAAACGCGGGCTTTTCTGGGCAGGCTCCGATGATGGCCTGATTCATATTTCACAGGATGGTGGGATCACCTGGAAGAACGTAACCCCGGCGGAATTACCGGAATGGGCGCTCATCAGCATCATCGAGCCATCTCCGCATGACCCTGCAACCGCCTACGTTGCCGCGACTCGCTACAAGTGGGACGACTTCCAGCCCTATCTTTACAAAACTACTGACTATGGAGCATCCTGGACGCAGATTACGACGGGTATCGTAGAGAATGACTTCACACGTGTGATTCGCGAGGACCCGGTTCGGCGTGGGCTTTTATACGCTGGAACTGAGACTGGTGTGCATATCTCGTTTGATGATGGAGAGCACTGGCAGTCGCTCCGTTTGAATCTGCCCGTCGTGCCCATTCACGACCTTGTCATCAAGGATACTGATCTCATTGTGGCAACACATGGACGCTCGCTCTGGATTCTGGACGACCTTACACCGCTGCGCTCTATCAGCAAAGAACTACAGAATACCCAGGTCCACCTGTTCAAATCACGTCCTACATTTCGTTTTATGACCAGTTGGGGATACTCACGTGCGTCAGCGCCTGGGATTTTTTACCGTGACACAGGTGATAGAATGATTACTGCTCGTCGCCAGCAGAAGCCTGATGGGAAAATGGTTGCTCGTAATTTGGATGCCGGAGAAAATCCTCCCGATGGCGTAATCGTTTACTATTATCTCAAACAGAAGCCGGAGGGCGAGGTGAAACTCACTTTTCACACGATGCGAGGCGAAGAGATCAAGTCCTTCACGAGCGAAGCTGCGCGAAACCTGTCGCCGGAAGCAGAAGGGTCGGTGTATCCAATAGATGAAGAAGAGGATAAAGAGAAAAAGGATCCTAATGTGCCCAAAGAGGCTGGTACAAACCGCTTTATCTGGAACATGCGCTATCCCGATCCTAAGAAAATAGACGGATATGTGGCATCCGAGGCTGTGATGGCCGGACCGGTTGCCGCTCCCGGTATCTACCAGGCGCAATTGATGGTGGGAGATCAAACCTGGAGCGAAGCTTTCGAAATCCGTCAGGACCCACGGGTTTCTGCTACGCAGGGAGATCTGGATGCGCAGTTCGAGCTGCATCTGAGAATACGAGACAAGCTCTCGGAAACCCACGATGCTATCAACATGCTCAGAAACATCCGGCAGCAAGCAGAAGATTGGGAGAAACGCACGCGAGAACTCAAACATCACGAAGCAGTGTCCAAGGCTGCCAGGTCATTGAAGGAGAAGTTATTTCCCATCGAAGACGAACTGACCCAGTCAAAAGCGAAAACCCGGCAGGATACGATGAACTGGCCGGTCAAGCTCAATGGCAAGTTGGCATGGCTTGCAGCCGTGGTTGCCAGTGCTCAAGCTGCGCCCACACGACAGGAGTACGAACTCTTTGAGGAACTCTCACAGCGCATTGATGTGCAGCTTCAACAACTGCAAGAAATCATCGATACCGATGTGGCCGCTTTTAATGACCTGATGAGTGGGTCGGGAGTACCGGCGATTATTCCAATTGCGACACTTGCGGTGAAGCGCTGAGTACTTGTGCTTCATCCAAGGGACATCGAACTCAGCCTGATATGGGCAGACGGGCCAATCTATGGTATCATAGAGCATAGTGAAGAAGGAGATATATGAGTCAGGATACAATCAGCCAACTTCGAAAATGGATGAGTGAACAAGGGCTGGACGCTTTTCTCGTTACACAACCACAAAACCGTTCGTATCTAAGCGGATGGCTCAATGATGATAGCGAGGGCGCTGGTATGTTACTGGTAGGACAGCAACAACAGGTATTGCTGACCAATCCACTCTATAAAGAAGTGGCCGAGAACGAGGCTGCTGGCTGGCAGGTAATCGTCCCATCACCGCGTGACTATGCCCCTGTCATTGCTGAACTCGCCGGGGAGTACGGCTGGAAAAAGATCGGTTTCGAATCTTCGGCCATGACGTATGCTGAATATGAGAAGATTAGCAACGCTGGCAAAGAAATCTATAGCCTCCAGCCGTATGAGCAAAGTCCCGTAAACCAGTTACGCCTGGTGAAGCAGCCACATGAACTGGAGCTACTCAAGCGAGCTATCGCCATTACGGATGAGACCTTTGCGCACATCTGCAATTGGATACAACCCGGTGTGACCGAAAAAGAAGTGCAGTGGGAAATATTACGAAAGATGGTAGAATTGGGCGCAGATGGGACATCCTTTGAAACGATCGTTGCTTCCGGCCCAAATAGTTCGATGCCCCATGCTCATGCAGGCCAGCGCCGTATTCAGGCTGGTGAACTGATCACAATTGACATGGGCGCTCGCTATAAAGGTTATTGCGCAGATATGACCCGCACCATCTGCCTGGGTGAGCCTGCCGATCCCCGGGCCTTTGAAGTCTATCAAGCCGTACTGCGGGCTTTGAGGACGTGCGAGTCAGGATTACATGGAGGTATCACGGGCAAAGAAGCCGATGCTTTGGCGCGTGATAGCCTGGAAGATCTGGCGCGGTACTACGTTCATGGCACGGGTCATGGTGTGGGTTTGCAGATCCATGAAGGGCCGACACTATCGCCGCGCGCCCCTGAAGATATGCTGTTGCCCGTTGGTTGCGTTGTCACCGTTGAACCAGGGGTCTATATGCCGGGCTGGGGCGGTGTACGTATCGAAGATTGTGTACTGGTAACCGAAAATGGCTCTGAAGTGTTAACAAAATCGCCGACCGGACTGGTGATTTCGCGATAGATGTAAGGAGGAGAAATGATATCGACGGGCGATCTGAAAAAAGGGGTAAGCATTGAATTTGAGGGGCAGCCGTGCAGCATACTTGATTGGCAACACGTAAAAATTGGTCGTGGCGGTGCGATTGTGCGTATGAAACTACGTAATTTGCGTACTGGCTCAACGTTTGATCGCACCTGTGATGCAGGTGATAAATTCAAGCGTATCTACCTCGATCGCAGTACGGTCATTTACCAGTATCAAGATGATGACCAGTACCATTTTATGGATACCAGCACTTATGAAGACATCGTGTTAACTGGCGATCAACTTGGCGACACCAAAAATTACCTGATCGACAACCTGGAGCTGGATCTGATCCTGCTTGACGGAGAACCTATCTCGGTCGAGCCACCCGAAAAAGTGGTAATGCGAGTTGACTATACTGAGCCGGGCTTCAAGGGAGATACCGCTACAGGTGGTACCAAACCGGCAACTACCGAGACTGGTCTTGTCGTACAGGTGCCCCTCTTCGTTTCAACAGGAGATATGATTCGTGTTCATACCACAACGGGCGCCTATGTAGAACGCGCGTAAGTGTGTTACTCGTAGCTGGTTGGAGAGACAATCATGGACGGAAACAGTTACAATATCTCGGTGGAGGCCGACACTGCAAGTCTATCGCAGGATAATGGTAGTGCCAGTGTCATTAGTATCGAGCAGTTACAGCATCTTGTGCGCCTGCTGGATAACAGTGACGTTTCCGAACTGGAGTTGAGACGAGCCGGAGAGGGAACGCATCTTGTGTTGCGCAAGGTAAAGGCTCCTGAGAGCAACGACCACGCTATAGAGAGCCGATTCGTACCTGCTCCCAACAGTGTTGCCCCCGCAGCAGAGCCTAAAGAAACTAAACACAAAGTTCTCGCGCCGTTGGTGGGCACCTTCCATGTATGGGCCAAACCAAAAGGAGGAGCTTTGGTTGCGGTGGGTGATCGTGTCAAGGCAGGTCAACTCGTGGGTACGATCGTGTCACTCAACGTGCTGAATGAGGTAGAAACAACAGTAGCTGGTCGCGTAATTGAGATATGTGTGCAGGATGGGCAACCTGTAGAATATGGACAATTACTCATGACGATTGATAGCTCCGCGGGGGGTTAGAGGGCAGAATGCTATTTATAGATGCAGGATCAGTCTTTAGCGTTACACAGGTGTCTCGCTATTTGAAGGAACTTCTGGATTCGGACGAGATTTTACAAGATGTATGGGTGCGGGGCGAAATCTCTGGATACAGAACGTACTCCTCCGGTCATAGCTATTTCACACTCAAAGATGCCGAAGCACAACTGCCCTGTGTCTTCTTCAAATATGCCCGTTTGCGTTCATCAGCTCCTGAGTTGCATGACGGCATGGCAATCGCTGCGAATGGCCACATCTCGCTGTATGAACGCGATGGTAAAATGCAATTATATGTCGAAAATGTAGAACTGGTTGGCGAAGGCGCCTTGTTTCTGCGCTTTGAACAACTCAAGATGCGTTTAGCAGCCGAAGGACTTTTTGATGCCTCGCGGAAACGTCCTCTGCCCGCGTGTCCATCGGTAATCGGCATTGTGACTTCTCCAGAGGGTGCAGCGCTGCGCGATATGCTGCGTGTACTGCGCACAAGATTCCCGCTGTCGCGTGTTATTCTTTCTCCAACGCTTGTGCAGGGCGCAGAGGCTCCAGCGGCCATCGCTGGCGCACTTGATGCACTCAATGCGCATGGTGAGGCTGAAGTCGTCATTCTTGCCCGTGGCGGTGGCTCGATAGAGGATCTGTGGGCTTTTAATGAAGAGGTGGTTGCGCGTGCGATAGCGCGCTCGCAAATTCCTGTTATCAGCGGTGTTGGACACGAAACGGATTTCACCATTGCTGATCTGGTGGCGGACTATCGCGCCTCGACACCAACAGCGGCAGCAGCGGCAGCCGTCCCTGATATTGCCGAATGGCGCGATAAACTGTTGGAGTTTCAGGAGGAATTGGCAGAGTCTGTTGAAGCGTACCTCAATGACCAGCGCGAGCAATTGGGGCGAAGCAGGCGTGATTTATTGCGCCTGGATCCGCACTATCAACTTGAGCGACTTCAACAGCGGCTTGATGATACCACGGCGTTGTTGCAAGCACGCATGCAGCACATCCTTTCGTTGCGCACCGAACGCCTGAGAGGTGTCGCTTTGCGTTTGCACTCGCTCAGCCCATTGCTAACGATTGCTCGTGGCTACGCAGTTGTGCGCCGGGATAGGGATCAAACCGTTGTTACCAGCACACAAGAGGTGCGCTCAGGCGATGAACTCACGATTCAAGTAACAGACGGACATATACATGCTCAAGTAAAAGAGCAGCGTTCTTAATCTAACGAAGGGGTAAAGATGGAAGTATTAACCTTTGAAGAAGCCTTCGCACAGCTTGAAACAGCGGTAGCAGCGTTGCAAGATGGGCAAATGCCTCTTGAACGCGCATTACACTATTACGAAGAAGGCATGAAATTGGCTCAACACTGTAACGACCTGCTCGAAAAGGCCGAGCTACGTGTGCAGCAGCTTCGCGTTACCGGTGATGGTATGCCAGCGGTGGAGCCTTTCGAGTAAAGCTGGTCAATAGAAAGAACTCACCTATTTTATTATGAAAGCACTGCTTGACAATCGCATACTGGTAACCGCGTTCATTGCCTGGGTGATTACACAACTGTCTAAAACTATTTACGAACTGATCCGCTACCGCAAGCTTAGGTTGAGCCGCCTGGTCTCTGCAGGCGGTATGCCCAGTTCGCACTCTGCATTGGTGACGAGCCTGGCGACCGCAACCGGTCGTGTTGCCGGAGTCGAATCCGCCGCATTCGCCATTAGCCTGGTACTGGCCGCCATCGTCATGTACGACGCTGCCGGAGTACGCCGCGCAGTCAGCATCCAGGCGCGTATCCTCAACCAGATGATCGACGAAGCGTTTCAGGGAAAGCCCTTTGCAGAGAAGCGCCTGCGCGAACTCATCGGGCATACGCCAACCCAGGTGATCGTTGGCGGACTGCTGGGCGTTGGAGTCGCGCTTGTTGTAACTGGATGATTTCTGATCTCCTGTATTTTGGACATCCCATAAGTCCACACAGCAGCTTGCTCAAGGCAACTTACACCTTTCAAGAAACATTGCAAATTTCAGAGTTTAAGGGTATACTATCGCACAAGATAGAGTTCTCAGCTTATCTTCCTCTTCTAAGTCCGTCATTCGCTAGTAAAACACAAGGAGGTGTCTTTCTACAGAAAACAAATAAATCGTCATTGGGCAACTTCATATTTGCCACGTGTATTCGCTGTCTTATCTTCAGAATCAGTAGATGTGACATTCAACTCATCGATGTGTTGAAATATACGTCATACAATCAGATGACGTAAAGGAGGATACCCTGCATGGATACAAGTATCCGTGAAGTCACAACCCAGGCGACTCTTGAGGAGAAGAAGAAACTCCGTAAAGAGTTCAAAATCTTTGACATGATCTTCATCACCATAGCTGCAGTTATTGGTATTGACACGCTCGGTGCCGCTTCTTCAAGCGGAGCGCAATTTCTCACCTGGCTGCTTATTTCGGCGGTAACGTTTCTCCTCCCTTATGGTTTGCTCACTGCGGAACTCGGCACTACCTTTCCCCAGGAAGGTGGCGTCTACGAGTGGTGTAAAATGGCGGGCGGACGCTATTTTGCTGCCCTGGCCTCCTTGCTCTACTGGATCTCCAACCCGCTGTGGATTGGTGGGACGTTGTCAGTCACTGCCATTATCGCCATCGCCACGTTCTTCTATGGTGATCCGAATGCCCAGGTCGGTGGGAGCGTCCTGACCAACACCATTTTCAGAATCGTAGTTGCCCTCATCTTCATCTGGGGGATAACCTGGTCCGCTATCCTGGCCCTGCGCGTCGGCAAATGGCTCTCCGTGATTGGTTCCTATGCCAAATTCGCGCTCTTCGGGTTGTTCACTTTGCTGGCGCTGGTCTTCTTCTTTGGTGGTCACTCTACAGGCCAGCATGTGGCTGCCGTTGATTTGATCCCCCATGACTGGGGTCTAATAGTGAGCCTTATCCTTCCCATCGCGATTTTTAACTGGGTTGGCTTTGAACTCCAGAACGGCGCGGGCGAAGAAATGGTCAATCCGCAGCGCGATGTGCCTCGTTCGTTGATGCGTGCGGGCATCATTGCAGTGATTGCCTACACCATTCCGATCACTGCTATTCTCTTTACTCTTACGAAGAGCCAGCTCTCCAATGCGAGCGGTTTCGTCAAAGCGTATCAAGTTGTTAATGGCATCTTGCCTTCAGGCATAGGCACCGTCGTTGGCTGGCTTGTTGCTATAGCTATTGTGCTCGCCCTGGCTTCCAGCGCTAATTCCTGGATCATTGGCGCCGACCGAACTTACTCTATTGCTGCACTCGATCGTACTGCCCCATCCTTCTTAGGTAGATTCAGTGGTAGATTTGGCACGCCGATTACCGTGAATATCATGTCTGGAATAACAGCAACGATAACGATGATCGCAGCAGTTTTGATCACCGCATATGGGAGTGGCAGCATCACAACGCTATTTGCGCTGGTGCTTGGTTTTGTCATCTCGACAACCGTCCTGTCGTACCTGTTTATCTTCCCATCATTCCTGGTGCTACGCTACAAGTATCCTAATGTGCATCGTCCATATAAAGTGCCGGGCGGCATGGTCGGGGCGTGGATCATCACGCTGTTTACGTTTGGCTATGCTGCCGTCGCTGGCTACTTCATCCTTATCCCGACCGATGCCACCGTTGCCGGCTATGGCCTTACTCGT
>JBKPAZ010000163.1:0-26802 GCA_046726655.1 Chloroflexota bacterium | reverse complement strand
CTTTTGTGGAGGTTACTTTTACGAGGTGGACGGATAGTCAAGATCCATTGTGTGTTTCCCGCCGGTCATTCCGCACTCGCTGCTGATATGTGACGCGCTAATTGTTCCATTGATCCGTCCAAAGGAATGTGTGTAGTTAGCGCCCTTTACGTAGTATACCACATTGTGATAGGGATGAGGATAGTCTGTTTACCTATTGAAAGTTCTTTCAGTCAATTCCCTTTCCTGCTTATGGTGTTGGAGTCGGTATAGGAACAGGTCCCTCAACAAGCGGTACACCAGCGTAACTTAATTCCTGGCTTCCAAACATTGCAAGTTTCTTTTGCGCTTGTTCGTCGGGTAGCAAAGGCCGTAAAACAACACTGTAGTATAACCCTCCTTCGAGAAATACACCCTGTTCTTGTGCATGTAAAAGCGCCATAATCTCCTGAAGCTGCTGAGTGTTCAGCAGCAATGCAGTATGAGGTACAGTATACGTTAGACAGCCTGTATCGGCATTGGGACCAGTCTCGTCAAGTGGTATTGGACCACACTCATAGCTAGCTAGCTGGAACAACGTGAAATCCTGAAAGTACCAGTAGGGGATAGTTTGACTGAGATCCGGGCTGAACGTTTGGTGAACAAGTAGAGCCATTTCCTGACTGGTGTAGTTGTGGGCGGGTCCGACCAGCGCCTCGGTAATGCTGGTAAGAGCTTTCCCCAGGCGCTGGTACTCGTCTACATCCTGTGCGCTTTCTTGCAGGTTGCCAAATGGGCCATATAAATACTCATAGTGGTTGCCATTGAGCATCAATTGTAACATGGTGGCATTCTGATCGGGTATGTCATAAAACTGTTGTCGATTCAACCTGAGCAATCCGTAGGTATCCACCAGTCTGTTAAGTAATTGTTGTAGGCCGTCAGCTTGAAGACGTCCCTGTTGCATTTGCAACCCCGGCCCGAGAATATAGGTACCGTCACCGTATATACTTATCTCTGGACTCATCTCAAACGTACCAAGTTTGCCGCCTCCATAGAAGGTGCGTATTATTACATCTTCTGGTCTGGTAGTGTACGTGATGATACTGCCACTGCTGGTCGAAAGAGTTTGTTTGGTCTTGTTGTTTGCTGAGGAGGCGTTGGAATTGCTGTCACAAGCGGCAAGCAGAATCATGAGCATACTGAATACAATGAGAAGAAAGCGATGACAAAATTTGTTAAGTCCTCGACCTGTATTGGCTCTCCAGGAGAAGATACTGCGTTGAAGATCTACGTGGGCATTGTTTCTTTCATCTCCTGGTATCCCCTTGAATTTGTCCGTAATAATGTTCATATAGACATTTTGCGCTCACTTTTGTAAGTAATATTCTACAATGATTGTATCAGAGAGGTTCCACAAAGTTCTATGTGCTATTACAGCGTATCGTAGAAGCGGTAGCCGATCAGCTTGTACACAAGCTTTGCGGCCAGGAAATCTGCGCGAGTCTGTCCCTGCATCGGGCAGAGTTCAACCACATCCATACCAACCACGGTCGTACGGCGGCAAATCTCGCGGAACAGATCAAGCAATTGATACCAATGCAGTCCACCGGGTTCAGGTGTGCCCACGGCTGGCATCTCACCAGGATCCATAGCATCGAGGTCAATAGTCACATAGGTATGCTGACTGAGACGCTCCCAGGGAATGGCGGCAGTCCCATTAGCAAGTTGATAGCCCCAGACAATTTTCACATCCGGCGAAGTTTTCATGAACTCAGCTTCTTCAGGACTGAAGCTACGAATACCAATTTCCGTGAGGGGTATTCCCATGTCCACAACGCGCCGCTCAACTGATGCGTGTGAGAGTGGTGTCCCTTCGTACTCGTCACGTAAATCACCATGCGCGTCGATATGGACAACAGTCAAATCAGGGAAGCACTCATGTACAGCGGCGATAAGAGGAGCGGAAAGGGAATGCTCACCGCCAAGAGTAAAGGGGAGTTGACCGCGTTGCAAGACTTCACGCACGGCATCACCCGTTGCTTTGAGCGCGGCGCCGTGCTCCATATCGCTATAATCTAATGCTGGGCGAGTATATACGCCAATTTCGATAGGGCACCAATCCAGTTCCTCATCGTATAGTTCCATCTGGCTCGAAGCATTGAGGATCGCTTGCGGCCCATGTTCAGTGCCTTTCATATAGCAGACGCTATACTCCAAGGGAGCAGGGATAATTGTGACATGGGCAGTGGTTGGTTCACAAAACGGTGCATCTGGAGCACCAAACTGGGTCACAAGCGAGCCGTTCATATAGTCATTAAGCTCCTTCTTTTTAGCGCACCGCCGATCTAGCCGCTCGTTTAGCCATAGCAGCTTCGTAGCGCTCTGGGTCAGGCGTTTCAGGTCGCAGCGAACGTGTTCCGCGAACAACAAAATGCGCTTCTACATCGTCGGTTCGAAACATCTGCTTCGCGAAGGCGATAGCATCGTCCTGGCTAAATTCTTTGCACGAGCAAATGTCGATGTCAACTTCACCGTACTCTGGCCATGCGTGTAAACTGATGTGGCTCTGTGCAATTACCACAAAGCCTGAAAGCCCGGCATCTAATGGATTAGATGTTTCGATTTGGTAAAGGTGTACAGGACTTACTTTCTCCATATCCACGCGAGCGGGATACTCTTCCAGTACACGTCTCAGCAGGGATTCGTCCGACAGAATCTGTCGATCGCACCCATAGAGTTCCAGCATCAAATGAACAAGCATCGATTTACCTCCTAATCTTGCACTCAGAACAACCACTGCTACTGCTTATCCTTGCAGCCCTGTGGATACCAGGTTGTTGCAAAACCATTACAATCCCTGGAGATATAGGGACACTTCTGTCCCTATTATCCTTTTTTTGCACACCTGGATATTATACATTAGATTGTCAAGCTAATGCAAAGTAAAGGAGTTGATGCTTATATCTAATAACCATGATATTTCCACCTAATTATGAGCAAACAATCCATCTAATATAGGATGCCTGATTGCTATTAGGTCGAAATATCCTTTTAGGGTCGAACCTCTTTTCCAGCGTTGTACGCTAACTGCAGTTCTTTGAGTAGTTCCTCACGCTTGCTAAATAGCTCTCGTCTTGGACGCGGTTTGGCCTTACTGACTACATAGGCAGTAAGAAGCGGTAGGGCGATAGTTGAATCTCCGTAGATTACTACTGTGCTCTTAAGCTGGTCGGGCTTGATCTTGCCCCACGAAACAGCTTCGGATGGTGTCGCACCTGAGAGTCCACCCCAGTGTGGAGCATCAGCAGTGATCTGGATGAAGTAGTCATGCCCACCTTTCTGTATGCCCAACACCTCCCACAGTTGTGGCTGTGTTTGCAGGTAGAAGTTTTTCGGGCTGCCTCCACCGAGGATAAGAACACCGTTACGTGTCGCGTGCTGCACAATGGCGGAGGTTTCATTGACATCGGCGAGCGGATCAAGTGTGAGTAAATTGCCATCCAAAGCATGTCTTGCTACATTCATGCCTATAGATGAGTCACCAGGAGATGAAGTGTAGACGGGAACATTCCATATCGCTGCCTGCGCCAGCATTGAGTATTCTGGCTTGATGCCAGCTTTGAGCAATTGTGTTCCCAGGTGGTGATGCAATTCTGAAGTCGAAATAGGTCGGTTGGGTAGGCTTTTCAAGCATTCGCGCACAAAAGCGTCTGTATCGAGTAGCACTTTGTCCTCAAAAAGGATGTCGTAAATACGAATTACGCCCTCTTCCTGGAGTTTGGTATCGTCGAGGCGGAAATCGCCACGGTGTAGGGACATGGCGAGCGCATAGTGCATATCGTGGTAAAGGTTGGCGCCGGTACTGATAATAAAATCGACAAAGCCATACTCCATCAGCGTGAGGATGCATCCTCCTAACCCTGCAGGAGTGAGAGCACCTGCCATCGTTAAGCCGATCGTAACATCTTTTTCGGGCGCAAGCATCTCTTCAGCAAAGAGGTGTGCTGCTTCATTCAGTCGCGCTGAATTGTAGGCCTGGAACTGCTGGTCGATTAGCTCTACTACTGTCATACCGGGTTTGATACGTCTCGGTACTATTTGTGGGCCACTCAGATAATCGCTCTGAGTCGGATGAGAATCGTGTTGGTTGGTATCATGGGTCATCAGCTAATGGTCCTTTCAGTACCGGAAGTCACTCGATCATTGACCGGCGGATCTCGATGATCTGGTCGCGTAATTGGGCAGCTTTCTCGAACTCTAACTGTTTGGCCGCTGTACGCATCTGTGATTCCAGGTCCTTAATCAATCGCAACGCCTCATCTTTTGGAATGCCCGCCAGAGCTACCGAGACTGATTTTCCGTCCAAAGCTTCTGCGTTTGCGCCGCTCATAGCTTTGATGCGATCCGAAAGTGTCTTCACGTCCTTTTTGATGCCGCGAGGTGTAATATTGTGGTCTTCGTTAAAAGCAGTTTGCAACTTGCGGCGACGGTTGGTCTCATCAATGGCACGTTGCATTGACTTTGTGACTGCGTCGGCGTACATGATGACACTACCCTCGATGTGGCGAGCGGCACGTCCAATGGTCTGAATCAAGGAACCCTCTGAGCGTAAGAAGCCTTCTTTATCAGCATCGAGAATGGCGACCAGCGATACTTCAGGCAGATCGAGTCCCTCGCGCAGCAAGTTAATACCGACAACTACATCGTAAACACCCAGGCGTAAATCACGCAGGATCTCTACGCGCTCGATTGTATCTATCTCTGAGTGCAGGTAATGAACCTTGATACTCAGTTCTTGCATGTAGTCTGCCAGGTCTTCAGCCATCTTTTTGGTCAAGGTTGTGACCAACACACGCTGTCCCTTTTCAACACGCTGACGAATCTCTGCGAGTAGATCATCAATCTGCCCTTTCGTAGGCCGCACACTGATTTGGGGGTCGAGCAGGCCTGTTGGGCGGATCACCTGTTCGACGATATCTTGACTGTGTTCATATTCATATGGACCGGGTGTGGCGGAGACAAAAAGCGCCTGGTTTATTTCCCGCTCGAACTCTGCAAAGGTGAGCGGGCGGTTATCAAGCGCCGAGGGTAGGCGAAAGCCATAATCAACGAGTACCTGCTTGCGCGAGCGGTCACCCGCGAACATACCGCGTACTTGCGGCAGCGCAACATGCGATTCATCCACAACTAACAGATATTCCTCTGGTAGATAGTCCATCAAGGTCCAGGGTTGCTCGCCCGCTGCGCGTCCTGCTAAATGGCGCGAGTAGTTTTCGACGCCGGAGCAGAAACCTGTCTCCCGCAGCATTTCGATATCAAAGTTGGTGCGCTGTTTCAAACGTGCCGCTTCGAGTAGCTTACCATCAGCTTCTAATACTTCCAGGCGCTCTTGCAATTCGTCTTCGATCAGCTCGATGGCCCGATTCAGGCGCTCCTGTGTGGTAACCCAGTGCTTGGCCGGGTAGATATCCAGGCGCTGTCGCTTTCCCAGCACTTCACCTGTTAGTGGATCGATCTCAGTCATGCGCTCGATCTCGTCTCCGAAAAACTCGATGCGTACGGCAACGTCCTCATAAGCGGGGAATAGCTCCAGCACATCGCCGCGCACGCGAAAACGCCCACGTATGAAGTTAGTATCGTTGCGTTCATATTGGATCTCCGTCAAGTGGCGGAGAATTCTGTCTCTACGTCGTTCTTCTCCTACTTTCAGGGTCAGCACTACCTCTCCATATTCGTCTGGGCTCCCCAGACCATAAATACAGGAAACGGAAGCGACGATGAGCACATCTCGCCGCTCAAACAAACTGCGCGTCGCTGAGAGGCGCAATTTCTCTATCTCCTCGTTGAGCATGCTTTCTTTTTCGACATAGGTGTCGGTGCGGGGAATGTAGGCTTCAGGCTGGTAGTAGTCATAGTAAGAGACAAAATACTCAACCGCGTTGTTTGGGAAGAACTCTTTGTACTCGCTGTAGAGCTGGGCGGCCAGAGTTTTGTTGGGTGCGAGCACCAGCGTAGGTTTTTGTACTTGCTCTATGATTTTCGCTACGGTATAAGTTTTACCACTGCCGGTCACTCCCAGCAGCGTTTGATGCTGATAGCCCTTTCTGATGCCCTCAACCAGTTGCTCAATGGCTTCCGGTTGGTCTCCTGTGGGCTGAAATGGCGCTTCTACCTTAAATTCTGGCATGATGTGAGCTTTCCTTGTAGGTGAGTAGAATATTCTTTCTATTTGCCTCCTTATTATACCACGTTTATGAGCCAACCACAGTGATAAAATGGTTCTGTTTTGAATGTAGGTTGAATTGGCGTAAAATGCTTGAAGTACTAACAGTGAAAGGCTATACAGACGGTAACCCAGGGAGCATACCATGAACACCAGCACTAACCAGATGCAAAACCAGGTATTTGATTTTGATCTGCTAGCACCCTCAACACAAGCAGAAATTCGCCTGGCACGGTACGAAGCAGCCAGTATGAATGCACCAGAAGTTTATCCAGAGCACCTTTTTCTTGGAATGCTTGCGCAAGCTGACGCTGAAGTAGATAAAGTACTGGGTAGTTTGGGGCTGAATATGCAGGGGATCCAAGCACAAGCAATAGAAACCTTTGGTATCCTCAATTATGTGGGAGCAGAGGAGAATAATCTCCCTTTTTCCAGAGAATCACTGGTCTGCTTTGAATGGGCTATCGCATTTGCGACGCAATCGAACTCTTCGTTGATATTTCCAAAGCACCTGTTGTTGAGTGTTTTACGCCACCCACGCGTTCAACCTCTACTTGTTCTTTTATTGCCCTCCAAGGATGCATTGCCTGCATCTATGATAGAGGCGGTAGGTGCAGCTTATACAAGTTACGTAGACCAACTCATACATTCTCGAGTGCGAGAACAAAGTGTTGTAGGATTCAACAAAAGTTCCCCAAAGCGAGAGCGAGTTCTCAGGAGGTTTGAACGTCCTGCTATTACTTTTGCAGATATCCGGGGATTAGATGGAGCTAAACACGATTTACGAGAAGTTGTTGAGTTTCTGAGGAAACCACAGATTTTTCAACACTCACTGACGACATACCTGTGTAGTGTACTTATTGTTGGCCATCCTAGCACTGATAGGTCTCTACTAGTAGAGGCCACTGCGGGTGAAGCAGTTGTGCCTCTCATCTCCTTATCTGTATCGACACTTATTGGGTTGCTCAGCGATATTGACGCAGGTGTTCTATCTATAGAAGAGCTTGATCTTCCAATGGATGAATATACCGTGCTCAAGAATGGTGAATTCTCCAAAAGGGGTCGAAATATGATACAACATATTTTCGGCCTGGCGCAAAAGTCATCGCCCTGTGTTCTCTTTATCGACAATCTCGATGCTGTGGAGCAGCTGTCCACAAGTCAAGAACGCGAACAATGGTTGAACCAATTAGCGGTAGAGATTGATGGACTTGACTACCATCCGCCGATGGCGGTCATTGCTACAACGAGTCGAACTGATGGCCTGGGCCAGGCACTATTACATCCCGGCCGCTTTGATCGCCAGATAGTGATTGGCAGTAGTTTCATGGCGCGGCCCGCTGCGCAAACAAAGCTATGTCTCTCATGCAAATATGAGGTTCTGGCCAACTGGAAATACTGTGTCTATTGTGGCGCTAGACTGGCGCATGTATGCCCAAAATGCGGTACTCCATTTTTACAGA
Source organism: Chloroflexota bacterium (assembly GCA_046726655.1). Classification (GTDB taxonomy): domain Bacteria; phylum Chloroflexota; class Ktedonobacteria; order Ktedonobacterales; family Ktedonobacteraceae; genus DATMNR01. Next base: position 19,155 of record JBKPAZ010000163.1, on the reverse strand, counting down.
TTGAGGAGGCCAGATTCTGCTTTGAATGCGGCAATCCATGGAGTAGTTTCAAATAGGACTGGCTGCGTAGTAAATTTATTGTGGGCGATACGTAGAAAAGAGGTGCGATCTGGGTCATAGTTATTCATGGTGGTTATACTAATGGGAAGAAAAGGGTTTATGCTGCTTCTGCTGGTGGCATTGCTTGTCCTGCTGGGAGCAACCAGTTACATCATCGCCGGCTTGCTAGGCGTAGCTCTACCCGGTTTTGTTCTTATACAGCCACCTGTGACGACCATAGCAATCAATACCTCGGTTCCATATGCTGGTGTTGACGTAACTTTACTGAACGCCCAACAGTCGCAGAGTTTTATTAATGATCCCAACAGCAGCGCTTACGGTATGGTACGCTTGAACCTTCGAGAGCACAATCAGACAGATGTCAAAGTGGTTTGGAGTTATGATACTATTGCTCGTCTGATTTTGCCGGACAAATCGATTGTTAGCCCAGCTTATGTAAATGCGAATGTAGGTATTGCTCCAGGAGTTTCTCAAACAAGCGTTGTAGATTTTGCTGTGCCTTCGAATGATCATGTCAGTCAGCTTACGTTGCAGCTAGGCGCTACGAACGAGGCGCAAATGCTTATCCCACTAACGCGGAACGCAAATGTAAGCAAATATCATCCAAAGACTATCAATCTAAATGGGCAGATACAGTATTTTGGGCTGAATTGGACACTCACCAGTGCTACTTCGAGTTTGAGCATAACTAGCCAGCAGGCTGCGAAGGGTATGCGCTACGTCACACTAACGCTCAAAGTTGATAATACGCTCTCGCAAGTTGCTATCACCGGTTCACCCTATGATTATATACGTTTGCAATATGGCACTATTACAGCTGTACCAACGTTTACAACGCTCCCCGTCTCGTTTGATGTAGGTGCGGCAGGCATACCTGGGACAGTTAGCTTTTTAGTGCCTCAGAATACTAGATCATTTACGTTGATCCTGGAGCCACAGAAAGAGGATAGTGGCGATAGGGCTTCGACGGATTTTCAGTTTTCATAGTATCTGTCTGGGGTGAAATGCCCTGCTCCTGCTCAGTACGCTGTCTACCCCATATAACCAGGCGACGGCAACATTCCAGATCCAGCAGGTAATGCCAGGAGAGATGTGAAACATCCATCTCTCCTCAATTTCGGGTCTTGGGTCAAAGAGAAGCGATTACTCAAGCAAGAAGCTACCCGAAAGTTCGCGGCGCAGATTCTCTTTTTCCTTTTCATCAAAGGTTGGTGGATTGGTGATAGGGCCAGACCAGACAGCCACTTGCGCCATTTCCCTGGTTGAGGCTGTCGAAAATTCGTCGAGTAAGGCTTCCTCTAAGAACGCCGACATTGTAGGAGTTGCCAGGGGCGGACGATCTTCCGGTACTTCTTCAACATTGTCCGCTGTCGTTGGTACCGGAGTTTCAGGCGATGAGGATGGTTGCGCCTCGCTTAGCATTACGGTTGTTTCTTGTAGAGAAAGATCAGCCCCTCCTGTTGCTACCGCTTCGGGAGAAACACTAACTGGTTCCCCAACCAGCGGAAAACGTTTGCCAAGGATTTCAACGAAAATGCCCCGACCTTCACGTAGTTCAGCAAGTTGGCGGTGTAACTCATCATTCTCCGTTTGGAAGTCTTCCAAGAGTTGTTTTTGTTTGAGCACTTCTTGCATGATAAGCTCGAAACTGCTGCCATTCGTTTTCATATACTCTCCTTTAGAGTAGAGCGTCATTCACAATTCTCCACCAATCGTTCCCCTGCCACTCTAAACACATTTGTGCATACTCTTTAGTAGATGAACGTAGTTTCTCCCTATCTTTGTATAAAAACGTGCCAAATTGCCTAAAGTAACTATGAATATGCTTGTCAACTGCATGTGTAGCACTTAAAATAGTCTTTTTCCCGTTAATCTAGTTTTGTCTAGATTCTGGTGGGTCTGTATTCCTGAAGGAAAGGAGATTTGGAGGCAAATGGTCTTACTCTCAGACCCCTATTTCACGCCTGAGGATGAAGGCCGGGCAAATTTTTTACTATGTCTTGGTAGGTGATACAATATACATGATTACGCAGTCGTGATCAATCCTGGTGCTTGTCGATGAGTAAGAAAAGGAACGAAGCAATGAATGATCGCATTCGTGAGATTTTAAGTTGGTATACCAGCGAGAACCCCGGTGTCCGTACAAATCTGGCGCGTATGCTCAATCATGGTCGCCTGGGTGGCACAGGAAAGATGGTGATTTTACCAGTAGACCAGGGCTTTGAGCATGGCCCGGCACGTAGTTTTGCGCCGAACCCCGCAGGGTATGACCCGCGCTATCACTTCCAGTTGGCTATCGAAGCTGGCTGCAATGCGTACGCTGCACCTCTGGGTTTTCTGGAGGCTGGTGTCTCCGACTACTGTGGTGACGTCCCTCTTATTTTGAAATGTAACAACCATGACCTGTTGAATGACGAACGGGACCCTATTTCAGCGATAACCGCCAGTGTGGGTGATGCTTTACGCCTGGGCTGTGTAGCCGTGGGCTTCACCATTTACCCGGGATCGGCCGAACGCACTGAAATGTACCAGCAGTTGCGGAAACTCGCCGAAGAAGCGAAGTTGGTTGGCCTTGCCGTGGTTGTCTGGTCGTATCCTCGCGGCAGCAGTATAAGTAAAGAGGGTGAGACTGCCGTTGATGTTGTGACTTACGCGGCCCAGATTGCGGCCCAGATGGGCGCGGATGTGATCAAGGTCAAATTGCCCAGCGAGAAAGTCGAACTGGCCGAGGCGCAGAAGGTCTACCAGAAGTACGAGATCCCCATCTCTACACTAGCAGATCGTGTGCGTAATGTCATACAGAGCGCCTTTGATGGTCGCCGTATTGTGATTTTCTCCGGTGGTACGTATGCTGCTGATGAGAAATTCTTCGAAGAGGTGCGTGCTATCCGTGATGGTGGCGGCTTTGGCTCGATCATAGGCCGTAACTCGTTCCAGCGCAAAAAGCCAGAGGCCTTGAAGTTCCTCGATACGGTTATGAGCATTTACGAAGGCTCTATTCAGTAAAGAGGCTCAAAACGATGCGTCCCTATGAATATGCTTTATAGGGACGCATCGTAGTCAAATCTTTTACCTCACACCCCTCACCTGTTTAATGACCAGGGTGCCCAGCGCAAAGTAAGCGATGGTCACAACGAAAAGCGTGGTGTATCCGTAATGGTTAGGCAGACCGCGCAAGAGTTGCAAGATCACGCCGCCGATAGTAATACCGATCACCTGCGGCAGGATGCCCATCGCCGACCATATGCCAAAAAACTTACCTGCTTCATCGGTTGGCGGCAAGACATCGGCGGTCAGCGCCCAGTCAACACTGGTATATGCTCCATACCCAATACCGAAGAAAGCTCCTGCAATGAGAGCGTAATACTGACTTTGGAAGAATATGAATAGGACGCAAACAATCGTCATCATCGCACCCGAGAGATAGACCAGCACCTTACGTCCCTTGTGGTCTGAGATCCAGCCGGCAATAAGCGAAGTTGGTAGCGCCGTTAGCATGAGAGCTGGCAGGAAAAGCGCACCGGAGAAAAACTCGCCAGAGAAAGCTCCACCAAAAATGATGGTTTTCACTCCAGGGCCGCCCAGCACATCGTCAAAGTAGTACTGTAGGAAGTAGAAGATACCCCAGATGCCCATCATTACGAGCAAGCGCGCAAGTAATACCCAGGAGAGGTCAGGGTATTGTGAGGGCTTAAAGAGGAACTTCTTGAATACCGTGCTCAGTTGAAAAGTGGCATGTTCCGCGAGCGGGGTCTCTTTGACGGTGATTACCGTGTAGAGAACAAAAATGGTTTGCATTATGGCAATCAGTAAGAAGATCTGTACGATTTCGTTATTGTACAAAGGCAATGTATCGTTCTTATTCACGATCACTCCAGCTACGAGCGATCCAAAGATCAAGCCAAGCAGGGTAAAAAGACCGTAAAAACCACTGGTCACGCCTCTCTGGTACTGCGGAACCTTGTCGGCGATAATTGCACTCCAGGGGGAATTAGCAAGGTTATTGGTGAATTGTAGCAGGAGGAAAAGCACTATGAAGGTTACTAGAAGCGCGGTTGAAGAGAACCATGTGGGTGAGTAGGCGAATAAGATGAGCACTACCACGTTGAGCGCGGTGCCGATGATCAAAAATGGGCGGCGGCGCCCCATACGGAATGTGACATAGTCTGAGATAGCTCCAACTAGAGGATTAACGACCACAGCTATCAGCGTTCCCCAGATGACGACTAAGGTGAGATTGATGTCCTTGTTGGCGTCACCAAGATACTTTACAACCATACTGGGAATAACGATGGCTAAAAGAGCTTGCCAATGAAAATTGTTTGCAATCCAGAAGACATTAATGTTGATCTGGTCGAAGAGGGAAACCCGCCGCAACGCTGCGGTACTGGAGGGACTAACGGCAGCGACCCCTCCGGGGTTATCGGTAACTTCCATGTGTGCTGACCCCTCTCTTAAAAAAATTAGGGATAATTATTACAAACCCGCATAGGCTTTTGATAATTATACTGGCGCAGCACACCTATTACAAGGTGACAGATGACCCATTTTAGTATGTAGTGTGGGGTGGGCAGGCCAGGCAGGCCCACCCCCACACTGGCGGATTTTGTTACTCCTCGCCCAGGCTCTCGAGCCAGCGTTCTGCGTCTATAGCAGCGCGACAGCCGTCACCAGCAGCCGTTACCGCCTGGCGATAGCGATGGTCAGTAACATCGCCTGCCGCAAAAACGCCTGGAATATTGGTCATGGTGTATTCAACCGGAATAATATACCCAACTTTATCCATATCGAGGATGCCCTTGAACAGGTCGGTGTTAGGCTTATGCCCGATTGCCAGGAAGAAGCCCTGTACGGGCAGTATACTCTCCTCGCCCGTCTTCACATTGCGAAGTCGCAAACCCGTCACTTCATCTTCGCCAACCACCTCGGTAACTTCCGTATCCCAGATAAAGCTAATCTTGGGGTTCTTAAAAGCGCGGTCCTGCATGATTTTGCTGGCTCGCAGCGTATCGCGGCGGTGAATGACCGTTACATGGTTGGCATAGCGAGTCAGGAAGATTGCCTCTTCCATAGCAGTATCGCCACCGCCGACAACCGCCACATCCTTCTTCTTAAAGAAGAAGCCGTCGCAGGTCGCGCATGCGCTCACTCCACGCCCTTGCAAGAGCTGCTCGCTTGGCAGTCCCAACCACTGCGCGCTGGCGCCCGTGGAGATGATGATGGCACGTGCCTGATACTCGCCCGAATCGGTTGTGACTGTGAATGGGCGCTTACTGAAGTCAACTGAAAGTACATCTTCAGGAATCATCTCGGTGCCAAAGCGCCGGGCCTGCGCTTCAAATTTCTCCATCATCGGGGGGCCCAGAATGCCTTCTTCAAAGCCTGGATAGTTCTCTACATCGCTAGTGAGCATTAGCTGGCCGCCAACCTGGTAACCCTGAAACATCAATACCGAAAGGTTAGCGCGCGCGGCATAGATCGCCGCGGTATAGCCTGCCGGCCCTGAGCCAATTATAATAACATCGTATAGTTTTGCCATGAAAGGGGTATTCCTCGCTTCTCCATCAACTTTGTATTTCTGTATATAGTAACACAAAAGAGGCGGATTTTATGCCATTGAAGTGTACTCTATTAAAGCAAGAAGGCTGGTATACCCTGAGTATGTAACACGTGTAAAGGTCCCTGAGTGTAGAAATAGCCAAGAATGTTGAGGATGGTCGTAGCTACAAAGCCGAGGATGCCCAGCGCAATTAAGGCGCGATCAATTTGTTGTGCGTGTAATTTAATAAACCAGGTGCGCTTGCCAATGCCAAAACAGCGTAGCTCCATTGCGTTGATGATATCCTCCGCACCTATAATCGAACCGATGACCACAGGCACAATCATCGGTGCCAATCGTGCAATTTTACCGAAAATACCTCCCCGCAACTTCTCGATCTCATAACCGCGAGCCCTTTGTGCATCGAGCGTCGTACCGAAATCGCGTACGATGGTTGGCAAAAAGCGGAACGAGAGGTCAACCGCATACGCAAACTTGTCTGGTAGGCCCATGCCTTTGAAAGCTACACCAAAGTGATCAGGAGCAGTAGTATAAGAAATTGGCACGGCAAATAGAGCTATACTGAAGAAGCGCATAGCTTGAGTAATCAAAAATGTGATGCTCTGAACACTGAAGATCAATGGTGCAGGGCCAATAAAAGGGAACCCTCTTTGGAATCCAAGAAATGGAACGCTGAAGAGAATGTGTTGATTGCTGAGATCCACTCCCTGTACTATAGCTCCACCCGAAATAAAATAATTCAATATTGTTACAATTGTTACAAAAGTGATAATGAATTGCCACGTTCGCTTCGTCTCTGACCATTTAAGATGAGCTTGCCTATAGTAGATCAATGCAATGAGCAATCCTGCTAGTATGAACCAGAAATTCGAAGTTTGCACTACAGCGAGACTAAAGGTTAGGAGTAGAAGAATTTTAGTTCTTGGGTCCAATCGATGGATGGGGCTGTCTCGATTAATGTATGGAAAGTTAATCAGCATGATGTTTCCTGCAGGTGTGGGGAGTGGGAAGCAGAAAGTTTTTCTGCTTCTCACCTCTTTTCTTAAACTATGTCCCTACGCACGTCCCGCGCGTCTCATGGCTGCATTGTAGATAATCAGCAGTATGGGCAGTAGGATCAAGCCATTGATGAGATCTGTCCCTGCCGCGGCAACTAATTCACTTGTTGACCCTGCGAAGGTCAACTTGTAAACCCAGATATCGCTGTAGGCTGCAAAAGCGATTCCGACGACTATTCCGACGGCGCTGAAAATCTCTGCAATAATGATATTGCGGGCATTGTTGTAACGCCCGAATGTCAAGTACACCGCAAGGCCAGCAATGAGGCCGACAAGACCGTTTCCGATTTCCCAGAACCAAACAATACCATACCCAGAGATTAAGTCGCCGATGGTATTACCTATAGCACCCGTGAAAAATCCAACAACTGGACCGAAGACGACGCCGAAGAATAAAGGAATAACAATAGCTGGACGTAGCGAGACATTTCCAGCGCTGGGAATTGGTATGAGGTTGGTGGGAATGCTCAGGCCGGCATAAAGAGCGGCACCAAGAGCCATATAGACCACCTGGCGAACTCCAACGCCCCATATCTGTGAAGCGGTACGTTTTTCTGTTACTGCCACAAGTGTAACTCCTTTCTGACAGTTAACTGATGGAAAATTACTAAGATTGGTATCAACAAAATGAAAAGTGTGGCACCTCCTTTCATATCGATCAGAATCTAGGCAATTGCATTACGTTTGGCCAATAAAAAATGAAGCAGAGAAGTAGGGCGCAGATTGCACTCTTCCAACAATGCTGGATCGGCCAGTTCCTGCAAAGGTGGTCCATCACCCACGAGGTTGCCCTCCTTTAAGAGCAGGACACGTTGCGTGAAACGCAGTGCGAGATCGAGGTCGTGAGTGATGATAAGTAGGGCATCGAGGCTTGGCAAACTGCGTAAATATTCCATAAAGGAAATGTAGGAGCGGTAGTCCTGCCCTGTCGTCGGTTCGTCAAGCAGTAAAATCTTACCCTGCATTGAAAGCACAGAGGCGATACTTACACGCTTCTGCTCACCAAAACTCAATGAAAAAGGCGAACGTGCGTCGAATTCTGCTAGATTCAACGCCTTTTCTGCCTCCTGTACGGCTGCTGTGATGCGTTCGGGAGAGAAACGCAGGTTCTCTGGTCCAAAACTCACCTCTTTACGCACCGACGGTGCGAAAAGCATTGCATTAGGACTCTGAAAGACGTAACCGATACGCGAGGCAAGTTGTGCGACGCTTAAATCCCGTGTATTCTCACCATAGATTCGTACTACGCCTTTGGTTGGCCTTAACAGCCCCAAAGCCTGTTTTACTAGTGTGGTTTTGCCGGATCCGTTGGGACCGAGCAATGCTATAGTCTCACCGCGTCGTATCTGACAGGAAATACCATGCAGAATCTCATCTGAGTACGAACTGTAACGAAAATACACATCTTCGAATTCGAGGATTGGGTCATTCGACTCTGCCTTGCTGCCCTGGCTGGTGGTGATTGGCTGAATGAGTAAGTTCCGTGCCTGTGTAAGATCTGTAAGCGTACGAAGAGTGGACTCGATGGGCAATTTGACTTGGGATGGATCTGCGATCTCTAGAAATTGTGGTGTGTCGCCAAAGAAAACCTGGCGTCCATCGCGCATGAGCAACACCTTGTCTGGTTTGAGACTTAGGGCTTCTTCAACGCGATGCTCGACGATGATAACAGTGCTACCTTTTGTAAGTAGTTCTTTAATAAGCTCCTCTAGTTTATCCACTGCTCGGGAGTCTAGGTTGGCAAACGGTTCATCGAACAAGAAGATTGAGGGTTGCATCACGAGAATACCTGCGGCGGCAATCTGTTGGCGCTGACCGCCTGAAAGCATGAAAGTGGATTGTCCAAGATAGTGTTCTAACTTCAATTGCTTGAGGACGTCTGAAATACGCTGCTGCATCTTGGCACGGGCAGTAGCAAGATTTTCCATACCAAAGGCAATCTCTTGTTCGACGGTGCTGCCCACGATCTGTTTGTCGGGGTCTTGAAGCATCGTACCAACTTGTAATGCGAGATCACGTAGCGATTGGCCTTTTATGGAGTGCCCATGAAGCTGTATCTCACCACTGAGAGCCCCTTTATAGCTATGTGGAATGAGTCCATTCAGGCATTTCAACAAGGTACTTTTACCACAACCACTTGGCCCAGCAATAAGCATGAGTTTGCCCGTAGGTAAGGAGAACGAAATATCTTCAATGGCTTGGGGTGGTTCGAGCGCCTCTGCTGCTGGTGCGCCTGCTTTCCGTTTCGGTTGAGGCTCATCGTCTAGGGAGCGATAGCGAAAGCTGAGTTTTTCCACGTACACTGCGGGCGGAATCGTTGTTGAATCTGCTGTACTGTTAGTATGCGTGGTCATAGATAAATGTGCACCTTCTGTACCCAGCGACTAGTCAGTAAAGAAATAACGATGAGTTCGTTGTTATGTCTAATTCTAACGGGATAGGAGGTTGTTTGTCAATTGTTGACTGCTCGATATGATAGAATTATGTGCAAGATTAAAACGAAGGAAATTGCTTGAAATGATCGCGCATGTCGTCCTGCTCCAGCCCAAAGCTACAACCACCAATGAGGAGCTCTCAGCCTTCCTTGAACGTGTCCGTGCATTGCAACAAGTGATCCCTGGCATCGTTGCTATCTCAGTTGGAGAAAACCGCAGCAACTACCATGGAGGGTTTACGCATGGGATTATCATGCACTTTGTTGATGAAGCCCACTTGCAAGCGCACCATACTCATCCCGCGCATGTAGCTGTTGTGACAGAATTGGACGGCCTTTGCCAGCAAACTATCGACTTTGATTTACCTATTACCGAAATATAGCTCTAACTAAGGACAAAGGAGTCTCGTATCCATGCTTTCAGATCGACTCACTACTGCACTCATTGAGCTAATACGTATCCCCAGTACGTCGGGTCACGAGGAGAAAATTCGTACACACCTTGCTCACTACCTTTCCTCTTTTGGTCTAACTACACAGGTCGATGGTTCAGGGAACCTCATCTCGACACTGGCTGGGGAGGGAGCCCCCATCCTGCTCAATGCGCATATGGATCGTGTCCCTCCTGGACTTGGGCATGAGCCCATTTTGCGAAATGGTGTCCTCTATAGCGATGGCACCACTAATCTCGGAGCCGATGATGCTGCCGGGATGGTAATCATCCTGGAAGTTGTAAGGCGTACCATTGAACAACAGTTGCCACACCCTCCCCTGGTGATAGTTTTCACTGTGCAGGAAGAAGCTGGTATGTGTGGCGCATCAAACTTTGATAGCGTTCCATGGCATGTCACAGACGGTATTGTCTTCGATAACGCCTATGAGGCGGGTGTCGTCGTCTCCAGGGGTGCGGCTTATGAGGCGTTCGATGTTAAGATCACAGGTCGTACAGGACATCCCGGCAAGGATTTAGCGCAGACGGTGCATGCCATTGAGATTTTTCGCGCGGTCAACTATCCGCATGGTTCACTTGATAATGATCGGACTCGCATCAACGTAGGACGAATTATTGGCGGCAATGCGCGCAATGCTATTCCCGATACTGTCACTATCGAGGGCGAGCTACGTAGTTTTGAGCCACTTGAGGTGCGCCAACAGTACAAGCAAGCCATACAGGATGCTTTTGAGCAGGCATCCCGACGTTTCGGCGGATTTGCAACGGTCAGCTTTAAGACGCACTCCAGTGGCTACGAGATAAGCCCTGACGAACCTCTTCTGCAGGCATATCGCACTGCTCTTGAGCGGCGTGGCTTGACATTGCAAATGAAACCAACGTTCGTTGGTAGCGATACGAGTGGCTTCCGCCCGGCGATTAGAGCTTTCACTATCTCCACAGGCGTCGTTAACGAACACTCTGTGGAAGAGTATATTGTGTTAGATCCTCTCGAGCAATTAGTGACGGATACGTTGGAGGTGTTAACTTCATGGAGTAAACGTGCGTGAGATTGTAGAGAAACGCGTCGATTGGATCAGTATTTGACAGGATAATTACTGATTGCCACTTCAAGCTTATACCTGCTATAATTTGTCTAAGCAGTAGAGTAACATTCACTTCAGCCGAGTCTGCACCTTATGTGCAGACAGCGCTTCGCAGACTTCAAAATCACATTGAGGATAGGGGGGAATTACGTGCATGCCTTGGATATCCACAGAGTTGATGGGAACACCGGACGAGCTGTTTTATTGGGTACCTGGTGAGATGGTGGTGGTTGTGAGACTTCGCCGGCGACCTGCTCCAGATACACAAGTATTGTTACTTGAACAAATTCGTGGCCAGCTAAATGCATCTCTTGCGCAGTATAACATGGTGCTAGAGCCATATGGCACCTATGGCAGATGGCGTGATACGCCAACGATGCCTCCTGTGCTTCGTCGTTCATTTATTTTTGGCTTACAGCGCCAACAGCCACTTATGGCCGTTTTTTTTCATGTGCGCCAGGTAGGCTCTTTCAGTCCAGATCCGATGCCTATGGCGCTCTCGTACCTCCAGGCGCATCTGGAGGAATTAGCGCAAGCAGGATTGCATGTCGTCTCCGCTATGCCTAACTGGTTGGTGACTGCCGCACCGCAGCTCTATAGTGATGGAGGGCCTGCTGTCCCGCCTCGTCCAGCGCCCCAACTCGACCTTGCGGCAGCGAACAGTCTTCCTATTGGCTGGCACGTCTCCTTTGTCGATACAAGTCTGCCTTTTGCTCCCAACGATGCGGAAGACGTGGTAGTTGCGGTACTGGATACCGCGCAGCATCCAGATCGCTTGATTAGTGCCGCTACGCGCCCTGAATTTAAGCGTAATTGGCTTTTGCAACGTCTCGCAGAGGATCTGCGAAGCGAGAATGGCTCTTTGGAGATTGAGTATGATCGATATCCCATTATCAGTGATGTAAGTACTGGACGTGATACCTATCATCAACCTGCTTATTATAAAATGCCGGATCACGGCATTTTTGTGGCAGGACTTATTCGAGATATCGCTCCAGGCGCTCATATTCGACTCATCCGAATTCTCAATGACTACGGTGGGGGTGATTTGTATAATATCTTCGCGGCACTGACTGACCTGGAACAGGAACTGGAATTGGATTCAGGTGTTATCCGGCACCTTGTTATTAACCTCAGCCTGAACATCATGCCAGATATTCGTCGTCTTCCTTATGTGTGGTTTGATCACCGTCAATGGCCGAGTACACAATTGGCAGGAGCAGTGCGTGTTCTGACTCATATCGAAGAGGGATTGCGCCTGCTTTTCGAGAGCCTCTATGCTCACAATGTACTTATTGTGGCTGCTGCAGGCAACGACTCGTTTCTCGTCAATAAACAAGGTCAAAAGCCTCGCCCGCCGCGTGTTCCGGCCCGTTATGAGACGACGTTAAGTGTGGCTTCGGTCAACAGCCGTTATGCACCCTCGATTTTTGCTAATGCTGCTTGTGTGCCTCCTTCGAATACAGGTGTTGCCACGTTTGGTGGGGATAGTGATGGATTGGTGGATGCAAATGAATTACCAGAAGCTGTGCGGGGAATCTTTATCGCGCCGACTTTTCCGAGTGGCGAGCAGAATGTATCCGGTTGGGCCGATTGGAGTGGCTCATCGTTTGCTACGGCTATCATCAGTGGATTAGGCGCAAATCTTATAGCGCAGGGTTGGCCACTTGCCGACGCTATCTCTCGAATTGCAGCTGGCAAAGAGCGAACTGCCGAAAAACTCTTTGGTTCTGGTCCCGATGTTCCAGATTTGCTTGCGAATGTGATTCGTGTGCAACAAAGGTTTGGGCTGTAGAAGCCAGATCTTTCCTGTACTTCACTTTTTATAGTATTAAGCTCCAGCTACCTTGACGCTTCACTTTTTGCAGTATATAATACTGGCAGATGGAAACATCCAAGAATGTCTAACGGTATCTCCACTTAAGGTATCAATAACATAATTTTCGGCTAGTTTTTGGCCCGAACAGAGAGGCAAAGAACATGATTGAGCAAAACCAGCAGTCTGTAGTTGAGACAAGCATCATTAATATGACGCCTGCCGCAGCGGACAAAGTGCATGAATTGCTGGCGCAAGAAAACGACCCCAGCCTTGCCCTGCGCGTTTTTGTCGCAGGTGGTGGTTGCTCGGGTCTGCAATATGGTATGACTCTTGATGAAGAGCAAGAGGGCGATACTGTCATTCCTCAAAGCGGTTTTAACGTCCTGGTAGATGAGATGAGCATGGGTTACATCGACGGTAGCGAGATTGACTATGTCGATAGCCTGATGGGCGCTGGCTTTACCGTTAATAACCCAAATGCTGTATCGAGTTGTGGCTGTGGACATTCCTTTAAGACTGCCGGCGGTGGTGGCGAAGCACGAAGTTGCGGTTGTGGGCATTAGATAATACTAGCACTGAGCCAATTGTTGCATGAGAAAAAAGAGGTCTTTCCTACGTATATCTAGCAGGTAGGAAAGCCTCTTTTGTCTTGTCCGTTTTTCTGTAACAAAGGAGAATGCATGAGCAGACGGATCGCACATCGCCCTCGTTACCAAAGTATGCGGTCAATACCGCAGCCTCCACTCCGTTCTCGCAAAGATTTTCTTCGTTATCGCTGGACATATCGTCGTCATAACATCCCATTCCAGAAGCGCACATTAGGACAAGGACTACTACTTATCCCGTGGGGCTATCGCGTCCTACATAGTGCTTGGGGGCGCTGAATCGGTTTCATCGAGCCCGGGGGCGTCTGGTTCATCGAGCATACGTTTTACCAGTCCAGGCATATCACTGGAAAACTTTGAATTGGCGACTACGCGCTGCGCTCCTGCCTGGAGAGCCTTTGCGCGCGCTTCTAAATCCATATGTGAACCAAACGCCAGCACTGTCAAACCCGCTGCTCGTGCCTGGCGAATGGCCGCTTCCCAATCAACGCCCGTGGTGGCTATGTTCACGATAACAAGCGCAGGTTTCTCATCGCCGGTTGTTGCCAGATTTTGTTCGAAAGCTGGCAGAGTGCGTACCGCTTTTACCTCCATATTGTAATGGCGCAGGGTATCGCGCATTTTCACCGAGAAGAAGAGGTCCTTTTCGAGAGCAAGTATGTGTGTTGTCACGGCTATTCACTTCTAAGATCGCATGGATGCCCGCCTCTATTCATGGGGCGGGAGGAAATGCGTTCATTGTTTGGGGATAATTGCCTATTGACAAGTACACTCAATAGTAGTACACTTGTTCTATGAAACAAACGATGCTCTTGAAGCTTGTCCCAACTGAAGAACAGCACCTCGCATTGCTTGATACGATGCACGCCTTTAACAAAGCTGCTGACTATGTGGCAAGCGTAGCGTTTGCTGAGAAGACTGCCAACAAGTTTGAATTGCAGAAGTTGGTGTACGGTGAACTCCGTACCACCTATAAGCTTCCTGCTCAACTGGCTATTCGCTGTATTAGCAAGGCCAGTGAAGCCTACAAGCGAGACAAGAGCATCCAACCCGCGTTTCGGCCAGAGGGAGCTATCATCTATGACCCACGTGTCATGGCCTTTAAGGGCATTGATACGGTGTCTCTCTTGACGCTCTCCGGTCGTGTGCTGGTCGGGCTCCTGTTTGGTGCGTATCAGCAAGCCCGCATGGATGCTATTAAAGGGCAAGCTGACCTCATCTACCGCAAGGGCATCTTCTACCTCGCTGTGACTCTGGACCTTCCAACGCCTACACCCGATGCGGTGACTGACACCCTTGGCGTTGACCTGGGCATCATCAATCTGGCGACAGATAGCGAGGGTGAAACCTTTAGCGGTAAGCTCGTCGAGCAGAACCGGAAACGGCATCATGCCCTGCGTCAACGCTTGCAAAAGCGCGGGACAAAATCGGCAAAGCGGCATCTCAAGAAACTCTCTGGCAGAGAAGCCAGGTTTAAGAAAAACACCAATCATGTCATCTCCAAACGGATTGTGGCCAAAGCCAAAGCCAACGGGCAAGGACTAGCGATTGAAGAACTTAGGCACATTCGGAAACGTACCGATAGCACGGTTAGACGTTCTCAGCGTTCGCGCCATTCCTCCTGGTCGTTTGGGCAACTCCGTTTCTTCCTTTCCTATAAGGCTGCTCTTGCAGGCGTCCCATTGCATACGGTCAACCCACGCAACACGTCTAGGACGTGCCCTGCATGTGGGCACTGTGCGAAAGCGAACCGCAAGAGTCAAGCCTCCTTTTGTTGTGTCGAATGCGGCCTATCGATGAACGCTGACTTCGTAGGCGCTATCAATATCTCTAGGGCTTCGGTCATGGAGCCTATTGTAGCAGGACGCGCCTAGCTACAAGCCCGTCAGCCTTCAGGCGACGGGTTCATGACTTCTAATCATCTGGTGGCTCATGGACAGGCCTGCGGAAGAGGTCTCCAAGTTCCTGGTTAATCACGTCCACGTTCGTATACAGGTCTCGTGGTAGAATGTGATGTGTGCCATTACAGTAGGATTTATCACATTTCCTGAAATGGCTGGTTTCAAATAACAGGTTGCCGCTCTCGGCGCTGACCCAGATGTGCTTGCGAGAGTAACCATCTCCCCACTTGAGAATTAATCCGTCCTTGTATTCGTCAAAGCGTCCCTGACCATAGAGATAGTCGCGATTGAACATCTGCAGGATAGTACGCACTCGACTATCTGCGATGACCTGTGCCGCTTCGGGAGACATCTGAGTTGTTGCTTCCTGGGCCAGGTCTTCTGATGGGATGTATAATTCACGCGCCGAGCGCTGCTCCTCACGAATCATCTGCTGGATCATCTCTCCCTCAATGTCAGAGAGGCCATGGCTCTGTCCTAAAATAGGAGACTTTTTTGGCTTCTGGCTTCTGTTATTGCGATTATCGGCCATAATATGCTCCTTGCTCGTTTAATGTGTCATGCTTGCGCAAACGTATCAATCATCAGCTTCACATCATCAGCCAAAGGATAGAGAATCGGGCATGTGCAACCGTTGCGGTTGTACTCTTCGACCTTCGCATGAACTTCGTCCGGTGTCCCACTCGCAGTGATGCGCTCAATCAATTCGTCCGGCACAAACTGCATAGCCTCATGAATCTGTTCTTTAGTTGCGGGCCACCCGAGAATGCTCTGCACCTTCTTCACTGTTTCTGGCGGTGTGCCGCTCGCTTGCGCAATGTGTGGCTGCTGTGCGAGGTATTGTGTTATTAATTCCTTCGCCGCCTGCACTGCGCGATGGTGATTATAATCTACCGAGCACACGATCAATTGCGGGCGATCAATGTCGTCCAAACTGCGCCCGGCTTTTTTCGCACCGATTTCAATGTGCTGTAAGGCTTCGTGATTATATTCTGGCGGCACACAGTAATTGAGCACAACGCCATCGGCAATTTCGCCTGCCAGTTCCATCATGCCCATGTGTGTAGCACCGATGTATACCGGCACGTTGCGTGGCTCGCGGCGTCCATGTACGACGTCAAGCTCAATTCCGTCCACGTGATGGAATTCGCCGTGGAAGGTTACACGCTCCATATTGAGCAATCGCTTCATTACATCGACGGTCTCACGCATCGCCTTAATCGGCTTTCTGCGTTCAATGCCCACATTTTTTGCCAATGGATCCCACCAGGCACCGATGCCGCAGATGATGCGATTTGGCGCAAGATCGTCTAGTGTCAAGAAGGTCGCAGCGAGTAACCCGATATTGCGCGTCCAGTTGTTAAGCACGCCGCTACCGATGTTGATGCGTGACGTCACTGCCGCGAATGCGGCCATTGGTACGATCGCATCACGCACGAGGCGTGACTCGGCCTGCCAAATAGCTTCGAAGCCGCGCTGCTCAGCGTATTGCGCGTACGCCATGCCTTCACGTATTTCATGTTTATCTTGTAGATACATTGCCACACGTGCCATATGGTTGTGCCTTTCAAAACACATGTAAATGTGTTGATTGCTGCATAAAGCTGGAACGTGGAGTCCTCGTGACCCCTACGACGTCCCCTCTCCCTGACAGCACACCGCACTCTAAAGACGAGTGTGTGGCCCAGGCCGGGCAAGGAACCGCTCGTAGATGTTGATCGCGCTGTTCTCATCGCGATCCATCATCAAGCCGCAGTTCTCACAACGATACGTCCGTACCCAGAGCGGCATGTCTTTTTTCCGCTTACAGACATGACACATCCTGGTGGTATCGCGCTCATCTTCTATAAAGAGTTCTTTCCCAAAACGCAAACACTTGTACGCAAGCATTTGCACAAAGCCAGAGAGCCCCCAATCATTATACACCATGCGGTTGCGTATCTGCCGCTTGCGCCTTTCTTTGCGGGTCTCGCCCTCCTTCTTCTTGATGACCATCTGCCGTTGGGAAAGATCGCCAATGACCACAGCCCTTTCAGCCAGTGTGCCAGCGATGAGATGGGAGGCTTTGTGCAGACAGTCTTGTTGTTTGCGACGCTTTTTCTCGGCAACCCGCTTGTAGACCTTGGAGAGATGGATGTACCGGCGGGACTTCTTCTTGCACTTGTCGCGTTTGGAGCGGATCTTATCGAGTTGTTTGTTATAGTAGCGGTAGCCCATGAAGCCGCCGACGTGGTAGAGCCGCCCCTGGTCGGTGTAACCTGTTGCCAGCGTCTTGATGCCCAGATCAAAGGCGACGATGCCGTCATAGCGCAAGGGGTGCGGCTTGCGTTTCTTCCGCCTCTTGTGCGCCTTGCGCTCATCTTCCTCAGATTGCTGCGCATCGTCATAGACGAACGAGCAATAATAGTTCCCGCGCGCATCCCTAGACACGGCGACTTCATGGAAGTGGTCAGGGGGCTCTTCTGTGAGATCCGCCACGATATTCTGGTAGCGTTTCGGCCCCCAGTTGCCACCTGCTCCTGTCGGCAGGATCATGCTGTTCCCCTGTACTTGCAGGTACATGGCAGGATAACACAGCGTAAAGAACTGATGGCGCGGCTTGACGCGCGGAAACCCCGGTTTCTCCCCTGCGGCTACCCGACGGAAGAACCCCTGCATGGCTTTGTCCAGCCGGATGTAGACCTCTGCCAACAGTTTGCCATAGACGTAGCGCAACTCAGAGTCATGTTGTTTGCTCTCGCGCAGAGACTTCTTCGCCTGCTCGAAATTCCAGCGTTCCCCGTTGCGCAGGCGCATGACCCACCAGTTGTATAGCCCCCGGCACTTGTCTTGCATGAACTCCAAGGCTTGGGCGTCTTGCTGGCTGACTTCGATCTTGATCTTCTTACACAGTAACATGGTATCCCCTCAAACGAAACTGTTTCCTCATATGCCTCTTCTTCGCGAGAGGGGAAGAGTCGGTAGTCCCCCCCTCTCGCTCCCACGCTTACGAGACACGCTGCATGGGACGCGACAATGTGGATGTCCGTTGCTGCTCACGCCAGTTCAGACACACAAACTCCCACTCTGGCAGATACCGCTCGACGCTGTCATAGGAGGCGTAGCCCTCTCTACGAAACCGCTTGAAAAGGGTCTTGGCCTCTTCAATATCGGGAAAGCGCACAAACTTGCGCCGTAGCCGTAGAAACCCGTGCTTGCCGTGAATGCAGCAGCGTCCCTCTTGGGTGCTATAGATGGTGTAGTCCTCGTAGAACAGGGTGGAGAGCGTGTCCTCGTTGCCTGTGATCGGGTCGCTGTAGTGCAGGGTCAGCCGCGCCCGCTCCATCGGTTCGACAGGCTGCCTTATGGGGGGAGGCGCGTGTTGCCCCCGCTTGCGCTGCTTTGGGAGGTGATGGGGATTGCCGCGCTTAGTTCGCTGCATGGCTGGTGCTCCTTCGTGCCTTGAGGAAGTCGATCGCCGTTTTCTTCATCACTCCTGCCTCTTTTGAAAGCCTCGGACTGGTCACCCGCACACCCTGCCCTTCCAGTCGCATACAGACCTCCTCATGCTTCCTCGTGCGTTGCCTTGCTCTGGCTGCTTTGGGCGTCTCGGTGCGGTGCAGGCGCAGGAACATCAGCGCGCGACCCATGCTGACGACTGTCACCTGCGCGAGCAAGCGTCCCGTGACGATGATATCTTGCGCTTGCTGGTAAATGACCCGAAATGTGAGCAGCTTTTGCCCTGAAAGGTGAGCACTTGACTCCAATCATGAGCACTGGCAGAAACGTGCCTGGGCAAACCGCTCCCCATCTGGTATACTTTCCTTGAGCGTTGTCAATGGTGTCCTTCTTCTCAGACGAACTGACCGTTGGAACACTTCACTTATCGCTCGTGCAGGAGGGAGACCGATGGTTGCACCGACTGTTGAAGGCATTGATCTGTTCAAAATTGCGGGCCGCTCCATTTCGGGGTGGATTAAGAGTCTCAAGACGGGCACGGCTTCCCACGTCCGACAGCCCTTCTGTAGCCAGCTCGAAGAGCGACTCCTTCTCTGGCTGGAATACAACCCTCAGGTGACCTGGTACGCGCGTGGCGACATTGGTTCGCAGTTTGCAACCACGTACCGACTGCCTACCCCGAAGGATGCGCCCTTTGCCATTGGCTACACGTTTGAAGGCAAACCCCATGACTACCTGCCCGAT
>JBKPAZ010000162.1:0-2836 GCA_046726655.1 Chloroflexota bacterium | reverse complement strand
AGACCTGGCGTTCTCCTGAAGGTGTTTTGCTCTTCATACAACATGGTGACAACCTCGTAGAGAATCTGGTTGGACTGGCATGGAATGATGCCAGTCCAACCAGATTCTTTTTGATCCCCTCCTTTTCGGGCAGTAGCTACTCTTGGAGGAGTTCTAATACCCACCACTCGTCGATCCGCCACCTTGTACAGCCAGATTGGGCGTAGCCACGAACCACATGCCGGTAATGCCCTCACCATTGGTCTGACCAGGAGCACTGTCCCCTGAGAAGGTGTAGAGCGGATGACCGTTATACTCGATCTGATTACCGTTTACATCCGTTTGTACGTTCAGTTTCCCAGGGAGGGAAGTCGAGCTGGTGGGTCCACCTGACCCTGTGAAGAGCAGCGGAGGCCATATCTGAGCTAAATTGCCAGATACGGCTGACTGCGTCGCTGAATCAGCGGTGAAGTAGTACAGGGTCAATCCTTGTGCATTGGTCAGCACCGTCTCCGACTGACCTTTTACGGTGACGGTTGCCGTTTGAATCACGGCGGAGGAATTGCTCCCGCCAGTCGTTGGCGCAGGTGGATTTGTACTGCCGCTACCATAAGCACCACTCCCGGTAGTTCCATAACCACCGCAGGCTGCGAGAAACATTAGCATGAAGAAGCCAAGAGCAATCATGAAAGAGCGTTTTAGAAACATTCAATATTCTCCCTAAAAGTGTCTACTATTGGAACAAGGGTCTCCTCTCTGACGAGTGATCTCATCAGAGCTCCCATCCTAAGGTTAGATTCGCAGTAGGTTACAATCTCTTACCGTCATGCAATCTTGATATACATAACAGGGTGTCACGTCACCGCCCGTTCTTGCGTATCTAGACAACGACTTCTGTGAAAGGTGATATTGAGCGCTTTGAGGCTGATGAATGCCTCTTCGCCACTACCAAATGCGTAAACCCACACACGCTCACAACAGCTAGGTAATTCTGTCTAGTGGATTCCAAAGTAGTGAGGAGAGGAATTACACATTTCTGTCGATGTGTTCCTAGACCTATTGAGGTATATCACTTATTGGAGTGTGAGCACTTGCGTATGTTCTCGCTTCATCCTGGACGAACCACTACTGTAACAAAAATGCTCTAAACTAGTTCTGGAAAAAGGGATATACTTATGCAACATCTGTTTTCTATGCATACTAGCGCTCACTCCCATCATTACCGGCAGACCTATGTATTGCTCCTGCTTGGATTCGTCTTCCTTACGCTTGCCTGGCTAGGCATGTTTCATTCATTTTCCATAGGAGTGTTGCTCCTTGGCCTTGGAATGCTTGTCGTTGGACTCCTCAACCCCAGGCGCTTTCTCTCGGCAGGCTGGTTGATGGCATCGCTGGGAGTGGCGACCTTCTTCATGTTTCGGCACTCTATTCCGGACAGTCAGGTCCTCACCGCTCATCTTCTTGCTATTGGACTGGGGCTGCTCGGCATTGCATGGATGGCCCGCCGCGGCTATATAAGAGCGGGGGCACTGACACCGGGATTCTTTGTTGTGGGGGTGGGAGTCACCGAATATCTGCAGGCCGTACATCTCATTCCGTCTACTGTGGTTCCTTTCGCGCTTTCCCTCTGGCTCCCTGGATTTGGCTTCTTTGCGCTTGGCTTGGTTTCTCTGGCTGCGAGCGGGAGAACATACCTGGCGGAGCGTATGAAATCGAATGTTCATCATGGGAGTATAGCGGTACATCCTACGAAAGAGGACGGCAGGTGAAAAGAAAGATGCAAGAGGTGCAAAATACCAAAGAAAGAACGAGTACCGAGTTGGGTAACCGATCAGGAACAGCTTAAAAGTCTATGGAATCGGTAAGTTTCCCGAAGGGAGCGTGAAATTATGACAATACTTAGCCCTATGGGTGATGTATATGAAACATTATTGACGACACTTGCTAGCCCAGCGGTGTTTCCCACCACCGAATCAATTGTTGAAGTAGATATGAATGCGCTGCTGACCAAAACTGCTTCGGAGCGTACTACGCAACCGCCAATTGAGATAGAGCTGCTGTTAAACGAGGCACATGCTTCGTTACTTGACGAACTGGATGACGTGGAAGTGAGTAGCGAGGCTGATGTACCAGAGGAGCTTCCCACGCGCTCGCATCATACTCGCGCAGCCACCACCCGGCAGGCTCCAGGCTCTGAAGATTCTTTTGATAGCTACCTACGTGACATTCGTGGACTTGGTCTCCTTACAGCTGATGAGGAGATCGATCTAGCACGACAGATTGCCGCCGGAGATCAACTGGCGCTTCACAAGCTGATCGAGTCAAATTTGCGCCTGGTCATTACTATCGCGCGTCGATACAGTAGTACCGGCGTCCCTCTCATAGACCTCATTCAGGAAGGAAACCTGGGGTTGATGCGCGCTGCTGAGAAATTTGACCACCGGCATGGCTGCCATTTTGGCACCTATGCCACCTGGTGGATTCGCCAGGCCGTGAGCCGCGCCGCTGGTGATCAGTCACGCTTGATTCACCTGCCAGAGCATGTGGCGACACGTTTACACAAGGTACGACGTGTCGCAGCGCAGCTTTCGCAAGAGAATGGATTGGAGCCCCTGCCTGAGCAGATAGCTGGGGCTTGCAATATGAATCTGGACGAGGTTATCAATCTGCTCGGCATAATTGAGCAACCGGTTTCTCTTGATACGCCTGTAGACGATGAAACCCGCTACACGCTCGCCGACACGCTTGAAGATACTGTAACTTCTGCTCCTGCTGAAACTGCCTCACAACATCTCCTTGGAGAAGAACTGCAGCGAGTACTCTCCTTGCTGACTCCGCGTGAACGTGCGGTCATTAC
>JBKPAZ010000161.1:0-6794 GCA_046726655.1 Chloroflexota bacterium | reverse complement strand
GCAGATAACACGGCTAGAATATCGGTAAGTTTTGCCAGGTTCTGCCCGTCCCTGGGATTAATCACCAGGCAAGCTCTTTGACAATGCATACTATTCCTCCTTCAGTGCCCTGGTGGCGAATCCTTTATTTTCGCTCAACAGCAGCCCTACCTCTAGCACTACCGAGCATGAGGAAAAGTTTCACTTGTTCTATGGACTGGCAACGGGACAGGGTGGATAGTATCCAACACGCTCGTGCTACTTTCCTTTTTAACCGGGAAATCACATATTGCTAATGAATGTAAAATATACTTAGAGGAACCTGCTCTATGCAGACTAATAAATCAATCGGGTAATGGATATAGCAGGGCACAATGATACTCTTTCACTTTTTCATCTGGAGAGCGGGAAATCCACCGAGGGCCGATCAATCGGCGCTGGGCGCGATCAATCGGCCCCTACTGTACCAATAAGGAGTAAATCTATGCAAGTTGTCCGCTGGCAAGAGGCAACGGTGCCTCAAGAGCAAGAATTACGCAGGCGTATGCACCAGCAAGGCCTATCTCCTTACGCCTGGTCGAATGGCCCTGGCGACACCTACGCTGTGCATAGCCACAGCTATGAGAAAGTACTATACTGTGTGCGTGGCTCTATCCGCTTCGTCCTCCCAGATCAACCCGAGGCCTCCAGAAATATCGATTTAACCCCGGGCGATTGCATGATCCTGCCAGCCAGAGTACGCCACAGCGCATACGTCGGCCCACAAGGAGTGACTTGCCTTGAAGCTACACGTTAAGGCTGCAAGTTTAATAGATCAGAAAGTGCCATATTGACTGCATTTCCCTGCCTCTGCTGATCCCATCAAGTCGTATGATATACTGATGTAGGCTTATTGAGCCTGTTTGCATACATAGATTCTGTAGGAGAAAAGGAGCTTGTGACCGTATGGGACGGCTTGATGGCCGTGTTGCCTTTGTCACTGGGGCTGGAAGAGGCATCGGAGCAGCGACAGTTTTACGCATGGCTGAAGAGGGCGCTCGTGTCGCGCTCGCCGACGTCGATACAGAAGGGTGTCAAGAGGTAGCCCAGGAGATTGCCCGTCTTGGGTCGGAAGGGCTGGCGCTTCACTGCAATGTCGCGGACAGCGCCATGGTACAGAACGCAGTGGATAAGGCCGCAAGTCATTTTGGACAACTGGATATTTTGGTCAATAACGCTGGGGTAGTGCGAGACAACTTGCTCTTCAAGATGTCGGAAGATGATTGGGATACAGTCTTGAATGTGCATCTGAAAGGCGCGTTTCTCTGTAGCCGCGCCGCCCAAAAATACATGGTACAACAGAAGTATGGGCGTATCGTCTCACTCTCCTCGGCCTCAGCACTGGGTAATCGCGGACAAGCAAACTACTCATCGGCAAAGGCAGGTTTGCAGGGTTTTACACGTACACTTGCCATCGAACTTGGACCGTTTGGTATTACGGTCAATGCCGTAGCTCCTGGTTTCATCGATACCGAAATGACACGTTCCACCGCCCGTCGACAGGGACACAATCCCGACGAAGTAATAGCGCACGCAGCTAAAACGATACCCGTGCGCCGTGTCGGACAGCCGCGTGACGTTGCTAACGTGATCTGTTTTCTCTCCTCAGAGGAAGCAGGTTTTGTCAACGGCCAGATAATCTATGTTGCAGGCGGCCCACGAGGCTAAATTCTCATCAGAGAGGAAATACATGCAGCCCTTGGAGCGCCGGCAGGCGGTCATTGTCCTTGATTTTGGATCGCAGTACAGCCGGCTGATTACCCGTCGCGTGCGCGAATGCCATGTCTACAGCGAACTTGTGGCAGCAAACACCACGCTTGCGCAACTGCAAGAACATACACATCTCACCATTAAGGGCTTCATCCTCTCTGGTGGGCCATCGAGCGTTTACGATGAGCAGGCCCCCACCTGTGATCCTGCCATTCTACACAGCGGCTTACCTGTGCTGGGTATCTGCTACGGCATGCAACTACTTGCCCATCAGTTCGGAGGACATGTTGCTCCTGCCAGCGGACGGCGTGAGTATGGTCCCGCGACCCTCGAGACGCTTGTCGATCCCATAGGTGACCCACGATACTTCCGAATTTTCGAAGGCATTGGTGCCTCGCCCGCGCAGACTAATCCATTGAACCAGCCAGGTGTTGCAACGCCTCTACGCATGCCAGTGTGGGTGAGTCATGGCGATAGCGTCGACAAACTCCCGGCTGGTTTCAAAGTGCTGGCATGCACCGAGAGCAATCCTGTCACAGCTATCGCCAACGAGCAGGGCATGGTGGGACTGCAATTTCATCCTGAAGTCACGCATACCCCCCAGGGAAAAGAGATTATTCAGAACTTTCTCTTCCGTATATGTGGCTGCGAACCTAGCTGGACTACCGGTTCTGTGATAGAAGAGGCGGTTGAACAGATCCGCCAGCGTGTTGGCAAAGAGCGCGTTATCTGTGGACTCTCCGGCGGTGTCGATTCGGCAGTAGCAGCGTTACTCGTGCATCGCGCGGTAGGTGATCAGCTTACCTGCGTCTTTGTCGATACCGGATGCCTGCGTGCTGGCGAGCGCGAGCAAGTTGTCGATACGTTCGCTCGTCACCTGCATATTCCACTCGTGGTAGTCGATGCGCATAAGCGTTTCCTGGCACGACTCGCGGACGTCATCGATCCCGAGCAGAAGCGTAAGATCATCGGCGAGGAATTTATACGCGTCTTCGAGGAAGAGGCAGCCCGGCTAGAAGAACAGGGTGGTCCGATTACGTTCCTGGCGCAGGGTACGCTCTACCCCGACGTGATCGAGAGTACCAGTCATGACACGGCAGCTACCGCCACGCGCATCAAGACGCATCACAATGTTGGAGGTCTGCCCGAAGAGATGGCTCTCAAACTGGTTGAACCACTACGCATGCTCTTTAAAGATGAAGTACGCGAGATAGGCTTAGCTCTGGGTTTGCCGGAAGACTGGGTATGGCGGCATCCATTCCCAGGTCCCGGCCTGGCAATACGCATCATTGGAGCGGTAGACGAGGAGCGACTGGAGACCTTGCGAGCTGCTGATGCCATTGTCATAGAGGAGATTCAGCACGCAGGAATCTACCGCGAACTGGGCCAGGCCTTTGCGGTGCTGACACCCCTGCAGAGTGTGGGCGTAATGGGCGATGGCCGCACCTACGCCAATGTGGTTGCGGTGCGCGCAGTAACAACAGGCGACTTTATGACCGCCGACTGGGCGCGACTCTCGCCAGACCTGCTGGCGCGCATCTCCCACCGCATCGTGAACGAGGTGCCGGGTGTCAACCGCGTTGTGTATGACATTACTTCGAAGCCTCCGGCGACGATTGAGTGGGAATAATATAAAATGTAGAGTGTTGATTTATCAAACACGTCGGAACCTCCAATGCTCGATTTTAAAATCCTGGCGCGTGGCCTCTACCGGCCCGATCAGCTTGACATTACCTATGATCCTTCCTTGCGTATGCCCACCAACCCAACCATTCAAGCCTGGATGGACACCCTCTGGGAACAGAAGTTAGCACTTGCACACGAAAAGAAGACACCGCTCTTCGATGCCCCTTTATTTCGCTTCATAGAAGCCGAATCGAAATCCGACGGAACATTACGGATTGTGTTGGGAGATACAGGGTACAAAGAATATGTGACAACGCGCGTCCCCGAGTTCGCGCAAGGGCGAAAACGCGAAGAACTCGGCAACGCTCTTTCAGTTTGCTCAGTAGTAGAGACGAGCGACGGCTACATTTTGCTCGACAAGCGTCAGGGGGTAGACGTGTATGTTGGCCGCTATCACGTAATCGGTGGCTTCTTCGAACGCGATCTCGATACCACTGGCTCCAATCAACCGGACCCCTTTGGAGCAATGTGCCGCGAAATACACGAGGAAACCGGAATCCAGCTATCAGATATCCGCGAGCAATATTGCCTGGGCGTAGTCTATGACCTGGCAACACCGCATGCTGAAATGTGCTTTCTGACCCAACTTCATATCCCATTGGCTGAAGTATATGAAAGGGTGCCTGAAGAGGATGAGATAAAACAGTTGGAGTCACTGAAAGTGAAGGAAGAGGGATTAAGGGGGTTTGTGTTAAAGAATCACGGAAATATCTCGGCAACGGGTGAGCCGAATCTGTTGATGTACGGGGGCGTGAGATTTGGGGAGGGGTGGTTGGAGGAGATGGTGGGTCGGTTGGAGCGTGAGTAGTTTCGCTCACAGATCATCACGTTGCTGGGCACTCACACTGAGCAGGAAATGCGGGATCGGTCACATCGCCAGGTACCACGACCGCTTTACCACCGGCAGCGCGGATAGCGGCAGCAGTCTCCTCCGCTGGAGCGGGATCGAGATCGCTTACCACCACCGATGCGCCTTCCGCGCTGAACATTTTAGCGGTAGCCGCACCGATACCACGCCCAGAGCCGGTCAAAATAGCTACTTTGCCATCAATCAAGCCCATTATTAGCCTCCATTGGTTATCCTAAGAACGATGTGGTAACGCCGCTACAAACCTCCCAGCAACTTTCACGTCGCCATTCTGATCGGCAGCCCGTACTTTTCCCGCGATGCGCGCCTCGCCATCAGCTTCATACTTTTCAGTGATGGTGCCCGTGCAAGTGATAACGTCATCGAGGCGAGTCATACCTTTGAAGCGCACGTCAAACTTACGCAGTGCAGTGGGTCCTACATAATCGCTCAACATCTGCCCTACAAAGCCCATAATCAACATTCCGTGGCCGATAATGCCCCCTATCCCGACTAATTCGCCAATCTTGGGATCGGTATGCAGCGGATTAAAGTCACCGGATGCGCCTGCATATCTCACCAATTGCAGGTGTGAAATAGGCGATTTCACCAACTTTGGGATGGCATCGCCAACCTGTACATCTTCATAATAGAGCTTTACAGGAACCTGGGCATCGGTTGTCATATGTTTATCTCCTTTATATAGAGGTACACGTTGCCAGTCACTCTCGCACAATCACGACCTGGCGGGCTTTGAGTACAAGCGTACTATGTTGATTGGTGTAGTCTATCTCTAAGATGAGGATATCCATAGAACCGCCCTGTGTCTGGCGCGATTTGGCGTCGACCAGCCTCATCACTCCAGTGAGCGTATCACCGGGGTAGATTGGAGCGAGATACTCATATTCTTCCTCGCCGTGTAGGATGCGCATCAAGTTAATGCCAAGGCTGGAAAGTTGACTGACCATTTTTCTATTGCCCCAAAATGCAAAGGTGGTTGGTGAGGTCGGATACAGTGGCACATCGGGGTAGCCTGCGGCCTGGGCATCTTCCTTGCTCTGGTAAATAGGGTTATCGTCGCCGATGGCGAGCGCTAATTCGCGTATTTTGCCCCGCTCGACTTCGATGGTAAATGGGGGAAAGCTCTGGCCGACCTTGCTTTTATCGAACATATGGATACTCCTTAATTGTTACAATGCTCTGTTTTGATACGTGGAATGGCGCTGATGTAAGCATAGTATCTGGTTCAGAATATGGAGTTGTCAAGGGTGATACCTCAGACCACTGTATCTTTTTTTTATAATGGGTGGAAGTTAGCGAAAACTGTAGGGGCTCAATTCATTGCGCCCGGGAGAGGACAAAACATGATGGAATTTTCCAGCGAGGAACTTGTAGCGCTTATAAACAGCACACGCGTGGGATCGGTTTGGGATGTGCTTGATATCAAGCTGGTATCAGCAGAAAAGGATAAAGTCGTCGCTACCATGCCTATTGGGCCTAATCACCGCCAACAGGTCGGCTACTTGCACGGGGGTATTTCAGTTGTCCTGGCTGAGTCGGTGGCTTCGCTTGGCACTGTGTTGAACATTGACGCGAGCAGGCAGATGGCGTTTGGATTGGAGATTAATGCCAATCACCTGCGGCCTAAAAAGGAAGGCCAGCTTACTGCTGTTGCCACCCCCATGCATCGTGGCCGCACTACTCATGTCTGGGATATTCGTATCAGCGATGAAAATGACAAACTGGTATGCATCTCGCGCTGCACAGTTGCTGTTGTCGATCGTCCGCCCGACACTGGCAATCCTTTATTCAGAGATATGCCCAGTTTTGGTTAGCATGGTAACAGGTTAACACCTTGCAAGTAATCCCTACAAGTCATATGCTACGTATTAACTTCAGTACGTATCTGCATTAGTTGTCAGTAGCCTTTATATTGTCGCCTCAACGAAGGAGGATTGAATGGGCATGACCAACGATGGCGTGTCATACTGGCAGGCCGAATCCGATGGCGTAGCACTACTTGAAATGTCTATTGGCGATCTCTTAGACCGCCGCGCAGGAGAGATTCCCACACAGGAAGCGCTGGTCTACTCGTGTTATCCAGAGTTTGGCGGCGCACTCGACATTCGCTGGACCTACCAGGAATACCGTGAACGGGTCAACGTGATAGCGCGAGGCTTGATGGCTCTTGGACTCAACAAGGGCGATCACATTGCTGTCTGGGCCATCAATCTACCTGAGTGGCCACTACTCGAGTTGGCAGCGTTTAAAGCGGGCCTGGTGTTGATAACGATCAACCCTGCTCTCCGCGCCAACGAAGTAGAGTATATCCTCAAGCAGGGCGATGTCACCGCATTGTTTTTTATGGCACGCATACGTGACCATGACTGCCTGGCAACTATGCGCTCGTTGACCACTGCTGGCGCAAAGAATGGTGAAGTCACGGGCAAGATTCTGCCGAAACTGCGATATATCAGTCTGATGGGCACGCCTCCTGCTGGCTTACTGGAACAAGAAGGCTGGCGACCTACAC
>JBKPAZ010000160.1:0-7745 GCA_046726655.1 Chloroflexota bacterium | reverse complement strand
GCCGGTGCGGCGCGTACAGAGCTGAGCCTCGCGGTTCTCTTCAATGAAGTACTCGTTGGCATCAACCACGTTGTCCAGGAAGCGCATGGCTACCTTGCTCTTCTCGGCCAGTCGCTCCCAGTCCATCTTGCCGTCTACTACAAAGGCAGAGAGATTCAATGCTCCGAGGTTGCAGACGCCCCATGGGGGAAGCGGCTGCTCTCCGCATGGATTCACGCATCGGATGTTTTCGTAATACCAGGTATTGGAGAGCTTATTACAACGATCCATGAACACCATACCCGGTTCCGCTGATTCCCATGCCGACGTGCAGATGAGGTCCCACAGGGAGCGAGCGCGAATGGTCTTCTTGACCTCGCCCTGCCAGATAAGATCCCAATCGGCATCATCCTTGACGGCTTGCATAAATTTATCGGAGATGCAGACGGAGAGATTGGCGTGTTCGATCTTGCCCGCGGTGCGCTTGACCGTGATGAACTCCTCGATGTCGGGGTGATCGTCGTCAAGCATGAGCATTAAAGCGCCCCTTCTGGATCCGCCCTGCTGGATTACATCTCCAGTTGCCACAGAATAGAGTTGCGCCCAGGAACATGGTCCTGATGCTGTACCATTGACTGTTTTGATGTAAGAACCTCGTGGTCGCAAGCTGGAAAGATTAATGCCGACACCACCGCCGCGTGCCATGATCTCCGTCATCACCTTCAAATTGTCCAAGATGCCCTGGCGGCTATCTTCAGGGCTTGATATAACGTAACAGTTATAAAATGTTACCTGGTGTCCCGACCCTGCTCCTGCGAGGATGCGACCACCAGGCACAAACTGGAAGTCGGTGAGAGCCTCGTAAAAGCGCTTTTCCCAGTATGCTTGCAGCTCTTCGGTTTTCTCTACGGAGGCAATACCTCGTGCTACTCTGGCCCAGAGTTGTTCTGGATGGAACTCCAGGGGTTGGCCACTGGGGTCTTTGAGGGAATACCTATCCATGAAGACTTTTTGGCGAATGCCCTCTAACTGGATCATTGTTTGAGAGTCGGTGGTCTGCTGAGTTGTTGTGTCGGGCTTTTGTTGCTCCAACATTGGCTATGTGTTCCTTCCTTCCTTCCTTCGACCATATCATGATCACAATACATTGTGCATGCTTTCAAATAGTTTTGGATTGTTGTGGCCACTGAAACCTAGTATACTCGTAAAGAACGTCATTTTCAAGGGTTTTGGCACAATATATTGATTTTGTTATGGTTCCAGGCACAACATGTTGATTATTGTTTTGTTGGGCGGGAGAGAAGGAAGTGTGTGGAGACATCGCACACCGCGCCAAAGGGCTACGCCTCCGCACTCCCATTAGTGATATGATATGGCTACTATATTTATTAGAATGTAGTTATAAGACCGCCAGGTATCATAGTCTGGAGGATACATGCGAGCCGAAATAATCTCGTGTGGTACTGAGTTGCTGTTAGGCCACATTACCGATACCAATGCCACTTATCTTGCTCAGAGTCTTGCATCACTGGGTATTGATCTCTATTTTATTTCGCAGGTCGGGGATAACCAAGGACGAATCGTTGAAACCTTGCGACGAGCCTGGGAACGATCCGACCTGATTATCATGACGGGTGGATTGGGACCAACTGAGGATGATCTTGCTCGCGAGTCTATAAGCGCCCTGCTGGGTGAGACGATGCAAGTAGACACTGTGTTAGAGACCGAGTTACGTGGTATCTTTGCTGTGCGTAATGTCATTATGCCTGAGCGCAATATGAAACAGGCAACCTTGATCCCTTCTGCTCGGGCGTTGTCCAATCCGCTTGGGACTGCTCCTGGATGGTGGGTTGAGAAAGATGGGCACATTATTGTTGCAATGCCAGGCGTGCCACGTGAAATGTATCGCATGTGGGAACAAGAGGTTATCCCAAGACTGGTCCCTTACACAGGCGGTTTGATCTTTACGCGCCTTCTGCGTGTCTGGGGTCTGGGAGAGTCGGCTGTTGAAGAGCGTTTGGATTCGGTGATTCATAGCAACAATCCTACCGTAGCTACGTATGCCAAATCAGATGCGATCGATGTACGTATTACGGCAAAGGCCGAAGCGTGGGAGCAGGCAGAGAGACAAGTAGCAGAAATGGAGACGCGCGTACGAGAGATTCTCAGACATCATGTCTTTGGTATTGATAAGGATACGTTGCAGAGTGTCGTAGGGAAGTATCTCACCGAGCGTAGTCAAACGCTAGCGGTTATGGAAACGCTCACAGGTGGCCTGCTTTCCAGTAGGATCACCGATGTCCCCGGCAGTTCTAACTATTTTGCAGGTGGGCTGGTTACGTACAGTACCGAGCTAAAAGTCCAGATGGGTGTGCCGCCTGAGATTCTTGAGCAATATGGTGCCATAAGCGAAGAAACAGCGCGCGCAATGGCTCATGCCGTACGTGAGCGACTTGGAGTGGATTACGGACTGGGTATCACTGGTGTCGCTGGCCCCGACACGCAAGAAGATAGGCCGGTGGGTACCGTTCATATAGCCATTGAGGGACCAGAAGGTGTGGTTACCGGGATGGGACCTGGTTGGCGTGCCAGCCGCGATGACAATAAGCGTTTAGCCGTGTTGGCCGCGCTCAATTTGTTAAGGTTATATCTTGAAGGAGTAAAGAAGGCGCAATAGTTCGTACCAGATTGTTGAAGGGCGGGGGCAAGCCCCGCCCCTACTATACTTATGATAAAGAAAGGGAAATAGTTTGCTGAATGGTAAGTTGCTCTTGCGCCATGGGGGAGGGCATGATATCATCTGCTGCAAGGACGAATGAAAGGAAAAGCAGGTTAAGAATAGTTTCAGATCTCTTCTTTCCTGGGTGTGCTACTCATGGATACACCAGACATGAAAGCACAAGAACCCGAGAGTAAGGACCGCGCTGAAAGTAAAAAAAAGCAGGCGCGGTCGCGTTTTCGTCTGAGCCGATCTTCTTCATTATTCAGACTCTTTGCTGTATTAGGGCCAGGATTGATCGCTGCGAATGCGGGCAATGATGCTGGTGGTATCGCTACATTTTCACAGGCGGGCGCTAGCTATCAATATAGTCTTCTCTGGGCGCTTGCTATTTCGGGCTTTTGCCTTGCTATTGTTCAAGAAATGTGCGCGCGAATGGGGACTGTCACCGGTAAAGGCCTGGCAGATCTTATACGCGAGCAATTTGGTGTGCGCTGGACCGCCCTCGCGATGCTTGCTCTGCTGATCGCTAATACGGGTGTGACCGTTTCCGAATTTCTTGGTATCGCAGCCGCTGTCCAGGTGCTGGCTAACAATCCTCAAACTCCTTTGGTCTACATTGTGGTTCCTCTCGCAGGTTTGATTCTGTGGTGGCTCGTAATTAAGGGCTCCTACCGGCGTGTCGAGAAGGTCTTTCTTATTATGTCTCTAGGCTTTCTGGCCTATATTCCGGCTGCTTTCGCTGCTCATCCTGATTGGCGCGAAGTTGGCCATGAGCTTATATTTCCTAGCCTGAACACCAGTAGTGGCTATTTGCTGACGGCTGTGGCTCTTGTAGGTACGACCATCAGCCCTTATATGCAGTTTTTTGTCCAATCCGCTGTAGCTGATAAAGGAATTCATGCGGGTGATTATAAATACGAGAGGCTTGATATTTATAGTGGTACAGTTTTTGCCGTGCTTATTGCTGCCTTTGTGATCATTACCACAGGCGCCACGCTCTATCCTAATCATCCAGTCACAACAGCGATCGATGCAGCTTTCGCGTTGCAGGCATTTGCCGGTAAATATGCTTCACTGCTCTTTGGGATAGGTTTATTTGGCGCCTCGTTACTGGCAGCGGCAGTCTTACCACTTTCCACTTCGTATGCTATCAGCGAAGCATTCGGCTTCGAGCGGGGAGTCTCGCGCAGTTTCAAGGAAGCTCCTGTCTTTCAGGGCATTTTTACCGGCTTAATTATCCTAGGCGTTTTGATAACAATGATACCGGGCCTCCCAATTATCCAGGTGCTCATTGTGCTGCAGGATTTGAATGCGGCCATGCTGCCGATCCTGCTGGTTTTTATCATCTTGCTGATCAACAATCGTCGCTTGATGGGGCGCCATGTGAACAAGCTTGGCTTTAATATTATTGCCTGGGCGACGGTTATTGTGATTACCATTCTGGTTGTACTGTTGCTGCTAAGTGCGATATTCAATATTACACTATAAACAAGTAACGGTTCTTCTTCTTGCCTCATATTCGTGCTGTACACGATTGGATGCGTCTTTGGCAAATCTCAGGGATTCTTCTTTACTCATGCTTTACTTTTCAGTAGAACGCAACGTGACATAAAGTACTATTTTCTAACCGGACCATTTTATAAGCGTTTTACATATAGGTATTCATCGATAGCAAAGAGCGCAAAAGGAAGTTCTATGATGCTGAAGAATGTAGCGTTTGACAAATGGGTCGGAATGACACTGGGAAACTACCGCCTGGAGCAGTTCATCGAGCAAAGCAACTGGGGTCCTGTATTTCTCGCACGCACCAGTGGGGCCGAAACTAGCTATTTGCTGCGCTTTCTGGTCGGGCCAACGAATCTGGCTTCAAAGGAGCACGAACTGTATCTGGAACGATTTCAGTACCAGTCGAGCCAAATTGCAACTCTGCAACATCCCAACATTCTACCGCTCCTTGACTACGGAGTGTATCGTGGTCTGCCGTACCTGGTCTCACAACAGATACCGATGCGATCACTGAGTAGCCGTCTTGCCAGGAATGGACCGCTGGATGTGTTCACTACCGGTCGCTACCTGGATCAGATTGCCACCGCCCTGGAATACGGCCACGAGCATGCGGTCCTACATGGAAGCCTCTCGGTAGACTGTATTTTCATCCGGCTCGATGGGCAGTTGGTCGTGGCAGACTTTGGTGTAAGGAATCTGCTGGAGTCGCATCGACCAGATGCAGAGCGAGACTTGCACTACGAGAGAAGTGAGGTGTCTGCCCCCGAACAGCTACTTGGTAAGCCCACCAGTCCCGCTACCGATGTGTACGCGCTAGGAGCGGTGCTCTATCACATGCTGACCGGCGCTCCAGTGTTTGTTGGTGGGACGCTTGATGAACTGGCTCAACAGCATCTGTACGCCTCCGTGCCACCCCTGAGCCGGTGGCGCAGCGATCTGCCTGCAGGGCTGTATAGCATCATTGCTCGTGCGCTGGCCAAGGACCCGGGTCAACGGTTCCATCAGCCGGGGATGCTGGCCAATGCCTATCACCGGATAGTGGCTCCCAACAATAAGATACGCATGCCGTTTATCGCCTCCGCAGCGCCTGCGGCGGACGTGACACTCATCGAACGAGCATGGAGTCCCAACGGATCAGCTCCCGTCGATCCAATGAATGGGTTATCGCGGCCGGCGCCCCAAACCCCTATCCCACACTCGTTGCATGGCTTTGGAGACGACGATTTCTCAGATCTGCGTCTCAGTTCACGACCCTCATTAATGCGTCGATTTCAACGTAAGAATATGGGGTATATCGCACTGATCGCGACGCTGATTTTGCTAGTGGTGATCGCCAGCGGCACAATCGGGGCTGTGCTGCTCTCACAGAAGAGTAGTGCGGTGTCGAGCGTGGGCGGACAAGTGACGTTCTTTACAAGCCAGAACGGGCCAGGGGGGCAAACCAATGCTCTAGTCATTGTTGTTCATGGCCTGGATTCTCCCCCTGCCGGTTCCGAATATGCTGCCTGGCTCATAAATCAGGATACTGAGGCAGTCACAGCCTTGGGCACCATGAAGATGAATAATCAGACGGGATCACTAGCTTTTCCAGGAGCGAGCGGCAATTTGCTCGCTCCTGGAGATAAACTGGAGATCACCCAGGAACAGGGAATTGTCGTGGCACCTGCTGGTAAAGTAATCCTTACAGGCACATTCCCCATCAAACCCTTTGCGCATATCGTGCATTTGCTCGTCAACTATCCTGAGACACCTGGCAAGATTGGATTACTGGTAGGTGTTCTAGAGCAGACCCATCTTTTGGACATCCAGTCAGCGGTTTTACAGAGCGCTGCAACTGGTCAGAATACAGTTGCGGTTAGCTGTATAGCTCAAAGTATGCTTGATATTATCGAAGGGAAACATGGCTCACACTATAAGCAGATAGATGGGGTATGCACTCTCCAGAATGTGACGACAACTGGGGATGGCTTTGGCTTACAGGGTAAAGAAGGCTATCTGACTGGTTCAACAGAACATGCAGGTTTTGCGATCAGCCAGCCTGATGCAACGAGCGCTATGCACGTACATGCAGCACTGATGGACATTGCTCTCTCTAACATCAGTGACTGGATGACGACAATCAAGCAAGACACATTATATTTGCAAACGCATCCTACTGACCTGACGAAGATAGAAGAGATAGTGAGACTGGCCGATGATGCCTATCACGGAGTTGACGTGAATGGTGATGGGCAAATTGACCCGGTCGCAGGGGAAGCGGGAGCCATAACTGCATTTCATCAAGGGCAGTTGATGGCAACGCTATCGCTCACACCTGGCGCATGATCATAAGGCTTTCCTTCAAGGCCTCAATTGCAGGCCTTTTTCTAGTTTCCAAATGGAAAACGCCAGGC
The DNA here is from genome assembly GCA_046726655.1 of Chloroflexota bacterium. Taxonomy (GTDB): domain Bacteria; phylum Chloroflexota; class Ktedonobacteria; order Ktedonobacterales; family Ktedonobacteraceae; genus DATMNR01. The sequence continues at coordinate 1,145 of JBKPAZ010000160.1, read as the reverse complement.
GCTTCCTTTTTTGTAGAAGCTTTTTCCCTCAAGCCATTTTCGGAGCCCTATCCCTTTAAAGGGATGGAGTAACTGACCGGAATAACACAACCTCTCCCCCTGTTGTACGTAATATATGGTAAGATATATATGAATTGCTAGTGCATAGAAATCAGCCGGAATTGAGGCATGAATGTCCTGGAACCCCAAAGATTTTTCTGAATATGAGGATGAACCTTCAAGTGATATAAACTATGCTCATCCCGCTTTCTATCAACAAGAGGCGCCTCGTTCTGCTCATCCTGTACAATCCCTCGATCAGTCGGCACTGTATCCCGACTACACGCATGAACTGCCCTCTGACAAGCTTGACTACGATGCCGAACTGATGACTCCCTATAGCGGTCCCTCAAGTATCGAGGGCTATACGGGAGATATTGGCGCTGAACAGCGCGAGGCTGCAAAACGTGGCACCACAGAAGGCGGTAACAAACGCAAAGGGCTTGCCGGTCTTGGAGGTATTGGGGCCGCCCTGAGCGCGCTGCTCCTCAAATTTCCTCTACTAGGATCTTTGCTTAAATTTGGCTGGCTAGGCTTCTCTGCTCTGTTCTCGGTTGCAGTGTACTCGCTCATTTTTGGCTGGCCTTTTGCGATCGGATTAGTACTCATGCTCTTTGTGCATGAGATGGGACATGCAGTTGTGATGAAGCTGAAAGGCATACCCATTGGGGGAATGATTTTTATCCCATTGCTGGGTGCTGCGGTTATCATGAAACAGATGCCCAGGAATGCCAAGGATGAGGCTGAGGTTGGTATAGCCGGACCTGTAGCGGGTGCGCTTGCTGCAATGGTCTGTTTAGCCTTGGCGCACATTTACCCAGATACGGTTTGGGCGCCACTTGCCTACTTTGGCTTTTTCATCAACCTGTTTAACCTCATACCCATTGTGCCGTTTGATGGTGGGCGAGTTTTGGCGGCAATCGACCGGCGCATCTGGATTGTAGGCTTTCTAGGACTGGTTGCTTTCCAGATCTGGTCGTGGCTCAATGGCAACCACTCAATTTTCCTGCTTTTGTTCGTCGTCCTGGCCGCATCGCAGCTCTGGACGAGACGCAAAGTGCCTGATACACCGGGAGCCCGGGCTTATTATGATGTCCCGATAGCTG
>JBKPAZ010000159.1:0-24483 GCA_046726655.1 Chloroflexota bacterium | reverse complement strand
ATGCGCCGACTGATGAGGTGGTTGGTAGCTTGTTTCAACCGTCTCTCCCGTCCACTAATCACTACCAGTCTCCTGGTGGCGGAACGGGTGCCTTTGTGCTGCAGCCGCTTTCGCAGTCGTGCATAGTGATCCGCTTTGGCTCTGGTCTGTTTGCCGGAATAGAAGCAGGCGCCATTATCCAGTTGTGCGGTGACCGCCAGGTAGCGCTGTCCCACATCAACGCCTACCACGTGCTGGTGCGTTTCGGGCGTGGGCTGTGCTCCCTCCAGTTCAAGCGTGACGAGCAGATAGAACTGCTTGTGTGGCTTGTCATACCAGAGTTTGGCAGCTCCGATGTGTGCGCCCTGCTGCATGAGAGCAAGATGCTTCTCGTAGCCCGTGTAGGAGACAACGACTCGCCCATCCAAGGTGAGCAGGCTCACCTGATGATCTGGTTTCAGGCTGTAATCCCGGTGGTAGTTGTAGGTGAGCGTCGGGGAGACATACTTGGGTGGCTGATCGAGGCCCTTGTAGCGCTTCTTGGTGATGCCCGCCTTATGTGCGGCATTGTTCTGCTTCACCTTGGTCCAGAGCGTCTTATAGGTAGCCCCGACCTGACGGGGAACATTACAGGCCATCTGGGCAGGCAGATGATAGGTGGCACGCACTTCTGCATACGTCTCCTTCTGCAGCCATTCCTGGGTGCTCTTCTTGCCATGTGCAAACGAGTAGCGGCTCACATAGTTCAGGGCATCACGATAGGCCAATTGCGTTTTGCGCAAGGCCTGGAACTGGGAAGCCGTAGTCTGCAGTTTCAGCTTGGCGGTCAGCATCTGCTTCATAGGACAAGGGTACACTATTTCACAGAGAATGTCAATTGCAGTGTCTGTGAACAGTTCCACCCAACCCAAACCCCAGCGAAGGACTTGCCATTCCTCCCCAGCGTGAACGCCGGGGACTCCTGGCTCGGTTTGTTGAAGAGGCGCAATGGTACCTTAGAGCACGGAGATGATCTTGCTGACTGTCAGCGTGATCGGCACGCCGTGGAGCGCCCTCCAGACTGAGCCTGAACATTTCGGAAGTCTGCTAGCTTCATGCCATGAGGCTTCTCGTTGATCCTGACTTCAGGACCCTGCCATCGCAGCCTCTACCGCACTCGGAAAGCGTGTCTCAAAATCAAGGAGGCCCACCCATGTAGGCCGAACGGAAATACGGGTCATGTGGGGCAACAAACTGCCCATCTGTTCCACCCACACACGTCCCTGCTCCTCGCCGAAGTCGCCTCAGAACATCCCATTCTTGTACTCCTCTCTTCTATATCCAGGCGCCAGGAGGGCAGGTGTTCAGGATCGTCTCCAGCAAAGAGATGTGAGGCGTTCGATAGAGTACATAATAAAAGCAACGAGTGGAAAGAAGGAGGGCATCCCTTATACGGATGCCCTCTCTTGTATTAAACCAGGGCTAATCTTATGCCGTCTCTACAGTCGGGCCCCCACTACCCGGAGTTGCTTCACTCGATGCTGCTGGAGGAGCCTCGTCGGCGAAATCACCTTCCTGCGCAGTACGCTTGAAAACATAATAGGCCGAATTTGCCGTCAGAGGCTGGATACCCACCAGTTCCCAACCATCTTTGCCTAGAGTGTTCATGTAGCGACGGGCAAAGGTGCTACGCCGCTCGTTGCCGATCAGCGTCTCAAGCCCCTCGCTAGAAATACGCCCACGATAATCAATATAAGCTACCTTATAAGCCCATTGCGCCATGCTCTTCTCCTTTCTCTACGCTGCGTTCCTACTTGTATTCAGATCGCACCGGACAATGCTAAAAATACGTTGTGTCATCAAGAGGTTCTACGGTTCCTACCAGCATAGCCCTGCGACGCCATATCCGATGACATCACTGGACAAAACGCTGTAATGTAGTCCGCCTCGCACGCAGAATTCAGAGCGGTCTGTCCGAACAACTGGCACTGCGCCGGGTTCCACAATCAGCGCTGTGCCAGTCGTAGGTCTATGCTGGTAGATTCCTCTGCACACGAGTAAGTATAGACGCGAATTCAACGCCGCGCACCGCTAGTTTCAACGGTTTTTTGTACAGACAATTATGACGGGTCTATCCTGTAGATTTGGACAGGGTGGTACTACAGCGGTAAATCAAACGTAAACGTAGTGCCCTGCTTCACTTCAGTTGGTCGTTCTAGTTGGAGTTCTCCACCATGAGCCTCAACGATACTTTTGGTGATATAAAGGCCAAGACCGGAACCCTTTTGGTTGCCGCTGGTTCCCGGTAAACGGCTGTACGGACGGAAAAGCTGATCTATATCGGCAAAGGGAATGCCCTCACCTTCGTTGTGCACGCTGATATGTGCTTTGCCTGGCGTCTGCCATGCTCGAACTGTAATGGTAGTTTCTTCAGGGGAATATTTGATGGCATTGTCAAGCAAGTTCCCTAACGCTTGCTGGAGACGGCCGTAATCCCAGTTGCCAATCATTGGAGTGTCCGGCGCTTCTATAGCGAACCGGTGATAGGGGGCGACAGGGCGCAATTGCTCCACCACTTCTTTCACCAGCTTAACCGCATCGCAGGGGCCGCAAGACAACGTAAATTGCCCGCTCGATAAGCGTGAAGAATCGAGCAAATCACTTATCAGGCGTGACAAACGCCAGGCCTGGCTCATAATGATGTTTGTGCCACGCTCAATGGTCTCACGACGCTGGTTGGGGCGAGCTACGATCTGGGCATAGTTGATGATGGGAGTCAGCGGGCTACGTAACTCATGGGCAATCATCGCGGTGAACTGTTCTTTACGCCCTAATTGTTCTTTTAAAAGGAGGTTGGCCGCCGTAAGCTCGTCAACCTGGCATCGTAAAGCCGCTATAACTTCGTCCTGCGATTGCTCCTGCTCCACTTGCATACCTAATCTATCTCTCTTATACCTCTGAGGATTGTTTTGTAATGAGTAGTATACCCGTTAGTAGTTGCACTATGCCAAAAAGAATAGCGCTCTAGTATCATTGGGTGGTTAACCTGGCGACCATCGTGATTTCCAGATTCTCATACCCCACCTATCTGTAGCCATGTCTCACCTATCCCCATCAGGCAGTAGATCCAGTTCTTGCAGTTCTTCTTGTGCTACCTCGCTCAGTTGCGCTAAATCCATACTTGGATCAGCATGTGCGATGAGGTGGCGGAGGCGCTCAATAATTCCCAAACGTATGTAATGGTCAGAGGTCAGTAGTAACTCACCAATGGTTATTTCAATTTGTCGCCGTTGCATAACGGCAAGGGCTGACTCTGCCATAGTTGCTTATTTCTTATTTCATGCTAGCGGCTACTTTATTCTCGCCTGGCTTAGCACTGGATGTTTCAGAACTGCTCTCGCTGGCGGCCTTAGTTTCGCCTTCCCTGGTGGACCCGGCTTTTTCGCTCTTATTTGCGTTACCGTTCACGCCCCCCGCAGCACCCGAACCATTATGATCGGTCTTGTAGAAGCCGGAGCCTTTGAAGACGATACCGGCTGGGAAAAGCACTCTGCGGATCTGCCCGCCACACTCAGGACAAATTGTCAAAGGTTCATCGGTCATTTTCTGCCAGGTCTCAAATCGGTGGCTACAGCCCCGGCAGAGATATTCATACGTTGGCATACAACTGTTACCCCTAAATTATCTCACTACGCGACACGAGCGTATAGAAAGGATGATTACTACATTTGGTCACTACTATTATATAGCGTGCAGTTTCATTGTTGTCAATCATTTGCAAGGAGTGCTAACAATGAACCTGTCTCATTGACTATAACGTGACAAGAACAGGAAAGTATTCCCGCCGGTTTATTCAACCCGCCCAATATATTCTTTCACTTTCTCGGCAGCATCGCGGGTCATACCATTGAGAGACGCGAGGTCGTCGATGCTGGCGGCGCTGATTGCCCGGACTGAGCCATAATGTTTCATCAGAGCTTGTTTGCGTTTAGGCCCAATGCCTGGAATCTCGTCTAATACCGATTTAAATGTGCGCTCAGAGCGCAGCTTGCGGTGGTAGGTGATGCCGAAGCGATGAGCCTCGTCACGAATACGCTGCACCATGTAGAGTCCCTGCGACGAGCGGGGCAAGATAATCGGGTCTGGTGATCCCGGTACAAAAATTTCTTCGTTCTCTTTCGCCAGTCCCACGGTTGGAATGTCGATATGCAGCTCCTGCAATACCTCCATTGCAGCGCTGAGTTGTCCTTTGCCACCATCGATGATAATCAGGTCAGGCATTGCCCAATCATGTTGCAATGGCGTTTCTTGTTCCGTCTCTACGCTATGTTCATCCTCTTTTTCTTCTTCAAGAACATCACTTTCCCTCTCATTTGAGGCCTGCCTGCGAAATCTCCTGCGCAACATCTCCTGGTGGCTTGCGAAATCGTTAGGGCCCTCAACAGTTTTAATCTTGAAACGCCGGTACTCACTGCTCTTGGGACGGCCCGCCTCGAAAACAACCATGGCTCCTACTGAATTTGTGCCCTGCGTATTCGAGATGTCGTAGCATTCGATACGCTGCGGTGGCGCGGCCAGGTTAAGTGCCTCTTGAAGTTCCTCCAGCGCCAGTTGTGTCTTCTGGCTATCGGTTAACCATTTAATACGCTGCTGCTCCAACACCTCCTGCGCATTTTGTTTGACCATCTCCACCAGGCGCAACTTTTCGCCGCGTTTGGGCGCAGTAATCGCGACCGCGCCACCCCGTTTCTCCTTTAACCAGCTCTGGACAACCGCCTTGTCGTCTGGTTCGGCCTCGACAATGATTTCAGCGGGGACATGCGGAGAACTTTCGTAAAACTGTTGCAGAAATGAACTCATCACTTCGCCAGGACTGCTATCGCGAGTCCCTTGCAAGATAAAAAATTCTCGTCCAACCAGTTTCCCACTGCGGAAAAAGAAGACCTGTGCGCTTGTCTCATCTTCGCCGCTGGCAAAGGCAATCACGTCCTGGTCGTCCTGCCCCTCGGTGTGAATGATACGCTGTTTTTCCAGGATGCGCTCGACCGCTTTAATTCGGTCCCGCATGCGGGCGGCCTCTTCAAAGTTCAAATTTTCAGCCGCTTGCTGCATCTGCTCTTGCAAGGTTTTGACTACCTCGTCATGCTTGCCTTCTAGAAACAGTATCACCTGCTGGATCACTACATCGTATTCCTCTCGCGATGCATAAGCGACGCAGGGAGCGATACAACGATGAATGTAGTACTGCGTGCAGGGACGGGGCAGCAGCTTTTGCTTCCATCCGGCAGGTGGCTCGCCATCGCGCGGTGGCGCCCAGGTGCTGGCATCGTAGCGACAGGTGCGGAAAGCAAAAAGCTTATTCAGCAGGTCTAACGTCGAATCTACCGCGCCAGAGTTTGTATACGGCCCAAAATAGCGATTGCCATCACGCTGAAAACTGCGTACACGGTAGACACGCGGAAAATCCTCTGTAAGCGAAACCTTGATGTAGGGGTAGTTTTTATCATCACGTAGAAGCACATTGTACTTTGGGCGATACTGCTTGATATAGTTGCTCTCCAATACAAGCGCTTCAACCTCATTTTTAACGACGAGAAACTCGATATCGTCAACCTTCCCTACCATGCTGCGGTTCTTCGGACTTAGATCGCTGGATTCCTGGAAGTAGGACCGCACGCGATTGTAGAGGGAGATAGCCTTGCCAACATACAGAATCGTGCCTTGAGCATCTTTCATCAAGTAGATGCCCGGCTTATGTGGTAGTGAGTTGAGTACAGACTGGATTTTTTCGTTCATAACCCCATCCCGAGGATATTGTCCTGGAGCTGTAATTGCACACCAACAGTATATCACATATAAATATATTGGATTGGCCAGGGCGACGCCACTCCCACCATGGCCAATCCAATAAAAAATTCTGCATGTCGTATTAAAGTAGCATTAAATTGGTGTGAAAGTAGCGTTCAAACAATAGCCAGAACAAGCTACCTGTAGTATACTAGGACTCGTTATCATCCTGTGCCATACTGTCATTTCCTGGCGCAATGGAGGGAAGCTACTTGCTTATTCCACAGGTTTATTGGTATGAGTTGTATTGGAACTGCTGGACACATCGATCATGGTAAGTCCACCCTGGTTAAGGCACTAACTGGCATAGATCCCGATCGACTGGCTGAAGAAAAAGAACGTGGCATGACCATTGACCTGGGTTTTGCCTGGTTGAAGCTACCGGGTGGACGCGAGGTCAGTATCGTGGATGTGCCTGGGCATGAGGGATTCATTAAGAATATGCTTGCAGGTGTGGGTGGTATCGATGCAGCCCTATTAGTGGTTGCTGCCGATGAGGGTGTCATGCCGCAAACACGCGAGCACCTGGCAATTCTCGACCTGCTGCGCGTGCAACGGGGCGTGGTTGCGCTCACCAAGGCTGACCTTGTCGATGAAGAGTGGCTCGAACTCGTTCGCGAGGAGGTGGCGGAGCAACTCAAACCGACCACGCTAGCTGGTGCTGAGATCATCCCCGTTTCCGCCTATACTGGAGAGGGACTTCCTGCATTAGTTGCACAGTTGGAGCGGATTTTTAACGAGACGGAGCAGCGGCAAAACATTGCCCGTCCTCGTCTGCCCATTGACCGTGTTTTCACCATGACTGGTTTTGGTACCGTCGTGACGGGTACGTTGCTAGATGGCGCCTTCAACACAGGGCAGGAAGTGGAAGTGCTGCCACAGGGGCTTAAAACGCGCATTCGCAGCCTGCAGACGCATCGACACCAGGTTGAGGTTGCTACTCCAGGTAGCCGCGTAGCCATGAATCTGGCGAATGTGTCTCGCAGCGAGCTAGAGCGCGGCAACGTGGTTACTCTACCCGGACAACTACAGCCCACAATGCTGATTGATGCTCGTATTCAATTACTGGCTGACGCAGTACGGCCGCTTGGGCATAATGCGCTCGTTGACTTCTATAGTGGCTCTCAGGAAGTGCCTGCAAAAGTGAGGCTGCTGGATGTCGAGGAGCTAAAGCCCGGTCAGAGTGCATGGGCACAGGTGCGTTTAAGTCGTCCGGCTGTGGTTGCCCGGCGTGACCGCTTTATCCTGCGTTTTCCATCGCCGAGTACGACGATTGGTGGTGGCGAGGTGATCGATGTTCAACCGCGTTATCACCGCCGTTTTCAGCAGTCCGTACGGACTGCTCTGGAGACGCTCGGACGCGGTTCACCAGACGAACTGGTACTGGCGGCCCTGGATAGAAGACGAGAATCGTCTCGGCCTGGCGCGAAGTCACTACACGGTGTGGTAGGATATGAGTTAGTGGAGATTGCTAAGCGAAGCAATTTGTCACCAGATGTGACATTGCAAACATTGGAGACGTTGTTATCTGAGGGGCGTGTACGCAGGGTCAGCACGCTCTGGTTCGCGCAAGCTGTATGGAAGGCGCTGGAAGAAGAGTCTGTTCGGCTGGTGAGTGAGCAGCACCGCCAGAATCCTTTGCGCAGTGGTCTTTCAAAAGAGGAATGGCGCACGCGCTTGCATCTGCCTCCAAAAATGGCATCAGAGATTTTCCTGGCATTGCAGGAGGAAGGTCAACTGGCAGAGGCTATCAGTGTAACAGGCACATCGGGTGGATTTATTCGACTACCAGGATTTGTCCCTGCATTTAATGCTACTCAACAGCAGCAAGTCGAGCGCCTCCTGCGCCTGTTCCGAGAGTCTCCCTTCACTCCCCCTGGACGTGCTGAGTCAGAGGCCATTGTGGGCACTGAGGTTTTAGCAGCCTTGATTGAGCAAGGGAGACTGGTGAAGTTAGGAAGCTCCACTGATACCGTGCTTTTTCTGCGCGAGAGCTATGAGGAAGCAGTAGCAAAACTGGTAACCTACCTGCGAGAGCATAATAAGATGACGGCAGCCGAGGCACGCGATGTCTTAGGAACTACCCGAAAGTATATCCTGCCTCTTCTCGAACACATGGATGAGCGACACATAACACGTCGGATAGGCGATGAACGTATATTAGGCACAGCTTGATCGTAAAACTTTACAGGAGGGAGGTGTTATTTTAGCACAAAGTGTTCCATTAAATGACATGATGCGTTAAAATAGTGTGTGCGAGCATATAGCATGTATGTAGTGCGTTTTTCGTGAATGGGCGGCTCTCACTACCCTTTCACATATGCGGAGAGCTATGCAGATCGAAGTTCTGGGAGATCGCTACCAGTTACAGGACCCCATCGGGAAAGGTGGTATGGCCACCATTTATCGGGGTCGAGATAGACGCATGGATCGGGTCGTGGCCGTCAAAGTGCTACGCGAAGTCTACAGTACCGATCCGAAGTTTGTGACACGCTTTCAACGCGAGGCGAAGGCGGCGTCTGCCTTGCAGCACCCCAATATTGTGCAGGTCTACGACTATGGGCAGACCGATGGCAATTATTATATCGTCATGGAGTTGGTCGAGGGGACTGATCTGCGCCGCTACCTGCGTTCGCGGGGGGTGCTTGATGTGGACCGCGCCATCATCATTGCCCACGATGTCGCGCTTGGTCTGGGCGCGGCTCATCGTCGCGGTATCGTCCATCGCGATGTGAAACCCCAGAATGTGCTGGTCGGCCGTGGCGGGTCGATTAAGTTGACCGACTTCGGCATCGCCAGTGTGTATAACAATATTAATGCGGAACGCCTGACCACCACCGGTATGACCTTAGGAACCGTGCAGTACTACGCGCCGGAGCAGGCACAGGGTGAGATCGTCAGCCCTGCTGCCGATGTGTATGCGCTGGGCATCGTCATGTATGAAATGCTCACCGGTCGCACGCCTTTCGATGGCGATACGCCGGTCGCGGTCGCGATGCAGCATATTCAGGATGCTCCGACGCCACCCAGCCAACTCAATCCAGATATCCCCCCGGCGCTGGAAGAAATTATCCTGCGCTGTCTGGAGAAAGTACCGGAGATGCGTTTCCGGGACGGTTCACAACTGGCACGAGCGTTAGAGTCGCTGGGTGACAGTGAACTGGATGAAACGGTGCCTGGTCCTTTAACCCCCGGACATACCCCGGTCCCGATCACCTACAACCACATACCCCCACGTCCCAGCAATAGTGGGCGAGTTTCGGCGCGTGACCTCCAGCAGCGTGCTTCTGCTTCATCTCCTGAGACTATGTTAAATGGGAGTGGCTCACCTGACGGTAACGGTGCAGGTGGAGTTCCCGCTTCAGAAGATGACAGAACGAGGCCCCTGGGTCAACAGAGCTATAACCCTTCCACGTATGCGCCTGAGTCCGGTGGACCCCGTCCTGTTCAGCGTGGGACGGTACCCAAATCCAGCGTTGTGCGCCAGAATCAACCGAACTCCCGCTTCGCTACTATTATCACTATCCTTATTCTCCTGGCAACCTTATTATTGCTAGGCTTTAGCATCTACCTGGCCGCTCAGCTACACTTCATTGCTATTCCGTTTATCAATGGTGGGAGCACTCCGCCGACAGCTCCTTCGGCGGTTCATGTACCTTCGCTTCTTGAAATGACTTATCCACAAGCACAACAAACAGCGACAAGTAAGGGATTCATACTAACATCGGACAATGGTACAGATGGAATTGTGATCAAGCAAAACCCAACCTCTGATGAAACAGCACCAACAGGTACTACTATTGATGTCCATATGGATCCAAATAAAACTAAGGTGCCTCCTGCCAATCAACTTGTGGGCAATACACTTGCCAGCACAGAACAATATATTTTAGGTGCTCATCTAAAATATATTGTGAAATCTGCTGGCTCAAACAGTAGTGTCGGCCAAAATATCGTGTCAAGCGTAACACCGGCACCTGGCAGCACTATTGATGCAGGTACGACTGTAACTATATATGTCTGGAACCTCAACAACGGTACGCCTGCTGTAACGCCGACCCCATCGCCTACAGCAAAGCCGAGTCCAACGCCAAGCCCGACGCCGACGCCGACCCCATCGCCTACACCAAAGCCCAGTCCCACACCAAGCCCGACGCCAACGCCAACGCCAAGCCCGACACCCGGCCCGACGCCAACTCCAACGGCATTCAGGTCTTTGGATTGGTGGATTTAAATTGTATTGTCTGGGAGAAGCAAACTTTCCCTGACAATGTAAAATCAGCATCACACCGTCTCCGAACTCACCTAAATTTTACGTTTATTTCTACAAGCTTGTTGTTCCCTTTTATTTGCAGATGCTTAACAAGCAAAAGAAGCTCTAACGACGATTTCGTGAGCAAATTCAGGCATCTGAATGTATTTTTGTTGGATAGAGTTGTTGTATGTACGATCCTGGGGGTCGTAGGGTGACCCAAAAGTCACCCTAACGGAGTGTAGTAGTATGCAACGTAATTTTGTAAGGATTGTTTTTTTTGTAGTTGCCTCCCTGCTGCTGATTGCAGCCAGCTTTCTAGCTATGCATTTAGTGGTTCGCGCAGACCAGAATCAGCGCACTCTCTTAAGTGGGCACACGGTTCCTCTTATTCAACAGGCCCAACTTATACAGGCCACGGACCCTAACCAGCAGTTGAACCTCTCTATTGGCCTGCAGTTGCGTAACTCGTCTAACCTGGATAGCTTGTTGAGCGCTATCTACAATCCACAATCTCCGCAGTACCAGCAGTATCTCACACCCGATCAGTTCAACCAGTTATTTGCGCCCACATCTGACCAGGTTCAGCAGGTCGTCTCATTCTTGCAGGGCCAGGGGTTGACGGTAACCAGTGTCGCTCCCAACAACCTGCTTATCGATGCCACCGGTTCCGTTGCACAGGTACAGCGGGCCTTTAATGTACAGATCAACAATTATAAGTTAGGGAACCATACGTTCTATGCCAATACCTCCTCTCCAAGCGTCCCGACATCGATCAGTCAGTTGATTACCTCTATTGGCGGGCTAGATAATAGCGTACAGTACCACCCACTCTATACGAAACTGGCTAGGTACAATCATAACCTTGGTGTTGCATTCGCTGGACCGAGTGGATTCGGCCCGAAAGATCTGTCGGCAGCCTATGATGCAACGCCTCTACAAAGCTCCGGAATTCAGGGTGATAATCAAACCGTTGCTCTTTTCGAGCTGGATGGCTATCAACTATCGGATGTTAAGCAATATTTCCAGACGTACGGACTGGCAACGCCAAGTATTTCTAACAAGTTGGTGGACAACGTTAATGGCTCACCAGGGCAGGGGGCAATCGAGGTTGAGTTGGATATGGAAGTAGTGGGTGCCATTGCTCCGCATGCCAATCAGATTGTATACGAAGGTCCAAATACAATTCAGGGTTTGAACGATACCTATAACCAGATCGTGCATGATAATAAGGCGCACATCGCCAGTATTAGCTGGGGACTTTGCGAAGCCTATTCTGGCGCCGCAGAACTACAAACGCTCGACAATATTTTCAAGCAAGGAGCTTCCCAGGGTATCTCGTTCTTCGCGGCCTCAGGCGATTCTGGCGCGTATGACTGTGGTGATGGCACCCTTGGAGTCGATTCTCCTGCCAGTGACCCCTACATTACCGGTGTTGGCGGCACCAATCTACAACTGACCTCTGGCGCCTATAGCAGCGAGTCCGTGTGGTCGAATCCCAATGATACCCAACGCAGCCCCAATGGTGCAGGTGGCGGCGGTGGCATCAGCAATACATTCACTCAACCCTCGTGGCAAAATGGCCCCGGTGTGAAAAACCAGTACAGTAATGGTAAACGCGAAGTACCCGATGTGTCTGCGGATGCCGATCCAGCGACGGGATATGCAACCTATTGCACCGTCACTAATGCTGGTTGTCCTTCAACCGGCTGGATTACTGTTGGTGGAACGAGCGCGTCTGCACCGCTTTGGGCAGGTAGTATGGCCTTGATAAATCAATACTTGCAATCGAAGGCTAAAGCGGTTGTTGGGTCTGCAAATCCCGCGCTGTATGGCCTTTTTAACGCGCAACAACAGTCACCGGCATTCCACGATGTTACCAATGGTAATAATCTCCATTATCCCGCCGCGACCGGCTACGATATGGGAAGCGGTATTGGCACACCAGATGTCAATAACATGGCACATGATCTTGCCTTGATTTCTAGCGGTGGAGGTACCCCAACGCCGACTCCGACAAATACTCCTACACCGACACCCACAAGCCCGCCGTCACCAACCCCAACCCCAACACCCCCTCCGCCGCTTCTACAAAATGGCGGATTTGAGAAAGGGCAGGCGCCCTGGCAGGAGTCATCTTCGGGCGGCTATCAAATGGTCGATAACTCAAACGTACATAGCGGGCAAAATAGCGCCTACCTGTGTGGTTATTCAGGTTGCGACGATCGCATCTGGCAGACTTTTACCGTCCCAACTAGCTTCAACACAATTACCATTACCTACTGGTGGTATTCCGATACCAATAAGGCAACGAACAAGTGCTATGATTACTTCACCAGTAGTTTTAAAACTTCTGCCAATGCCAATAACTACATTAGAATCTTGCAGAATGATTGTAACCTGGTGTCTAAGAACACCAATGCCTGGATAAAGAAGAGCTATGAAGTTACAGGTGACTTATTGAAGTATAAAGGTCAGCAGGTAACGCTCTTCTTCCAGGGCACCAACGACAATCAATACCAACCTACGGACTTCTTTGTAGACGACGTTGTGGTGACTGTACAGTAGCTACATTTCAGCAGCCTGGTCGGGTTTAACGATCATCGCGCCGACCTGCATGAGATAGCTGATCAGATTATCGCGGTGGAATGCGTGTAAATTGGCTGCTGTCTATCAATCCTTGTCCTCGCGTGATGTGATATACTTTTAAAGCTTATATTTTGTCACGCCAGGGACGGGGAATCAACGCTGCATACCCTCCCCATTAAATACCACAAGGATCATCGCTCATGATTGAACACGATGGAGCCATTTCGCCCGATAACACACTGTTTGTTATGCTCTCTTTCGAGGGACCCGATGTTTACTCTACCGCCGGAGGTCTGGGCACTCGCGTCAGCGAACTCAGCGAGGCGTTAGCAATGCAGGGCTATACCACGCACCTGATTTTTATCGGAGACCCCTATAAGCCATCGACAGAAGAGCGTGTCGATGGGCGTCTCATCCTCAAACGCTGGTCGCAGTGGGTCAGCAAATATTATCTCAACGGCGTGTATGACGGCGAAGAGCAAAAACTTTATGACTATAATGAAAGTGTCCCTTATCATATTTACAACGAAATTGTGCGCTCGGCAGTGGCCGAAGGAAAAACGGTCGTCATTATGGGCGAAGACTGGCACACAGCCGACGCGATGTGCCGTACATCAGACATGTTGAACTGGTTCGGTGTTCGCCATAAGGCCTTAATGCTCTGGAATCTCAATAGCTTGATGTCGTTGCACCGTATCAATTGGGGCCGCCTCAATTATGTCACGACAATTTGCACGGTAAGCAAGTACATGAAGCACAGAATGTGGAGTTATGGTGTGAATCCCCTGGTGATTCCAAATGGGATTCCCACACGCCACCTCACACCCGTAGATACCGCAGCAGTGACACGGCTGCGAGAGATGGCGCGGCAGGGCGATCCACGCCGCCTCTTCCTTTTTAAGATTGGTCGTTTTGACCCCGATAAACGCTGGATGATGGCTATCGAGGCCGTGGCGCGGCTGAAGTATAGTGGCTATCCAGTCACGCTCTTTGTGCGTGGTGGTATCGAACCACACGGAGCCGATGTGCTGCGCCACGCCTATAACCTGGGGCTGAAAATACAGGATGTAGTCGCCCAAAAGCCGAACCTGGAGCAGTGCCTGGAGGTTATGGCACGTACGGGTTCCCCTAATATTGATATTTATAACCTGCGCTTCTTCCTGCCCGAAGAATTTGTGCGCACTACGTATAACGCCGCTGATGCAACGTTAGCCAATAGCGGTCATGAGCCGTTCGGCCTGGTCGCCCTGGAAGTAATGGCCGCCCAAGGAATCGCCGTCACAGGTAGCACAGGTGAAGATTATGCCATCTCGTTTGAGAATGCGATTGTGACCGAAACCGATGACCCCGATGAAATTGTTGGCTACTTGCTCCATTTACGCCGCCACTCGGAAGAACAAGAGCGCATACGTTGCGCTGGTCGCACGACCGCAGAGCAATTCCTCTGGGATCAAGTGATCGAAAACCTTGTCAGCAAATTGGAGTTTCTGGCGCGTAAACAGGACATACTACTACCGTAAGGGCCAGATTATGCAGATGAGCTTTTTAATTGGGGTATCGGGATAGCCACCAAGGGCCGATAAATCGGCGCTGGGCGCGATCAATCGGCCCCTACGGATATCCTGATTATTTTGTTAAAAGCCATAATCCGGCTCTCTACCTTGAGAGGAAACCTGCTATGGTTGCAGACCTGGCAATCTATACTGTGGTGCATCAGCCGCGTCGCTTGAAGCTCCCGGCACAGCCCATTCCAAGAGGGGCCTCCATACCCGATATCTATCGCTGCCTCTTTGATGAGCGAATGAACGAACGTTACTTTAGAAAAGTGGCCCAATACAGCTACTATCCTGCCACGCGTATGTTTCTCGATCTGGTGCGCCAGGGAATGCGACTTTCAATCGGCTTTTCACTCACCTTGCTGCATCAAGCCGAAAAATGGGACCCTCTTCTGCTCGATCTGTTCCGCGAGTTGGTAGCTGAGGAAAATGTGGAGATTATCGGCCTCGAGCCATATCACAGTTTTCTTTTTTTACTCGATCTCCCAACTTTCGTGATGCGCATGCGCTGGATGGCCGACGAGATAGAACGTATCTTTGGCAAAAGGCCCACGGTAACTGATACTACCGAAATGTGCATGTCTGTAACGCTTTATAATGCCCTTGATACCGCCGGTTTTAGCGGCGCTGTCATGGATGGTCGCGACTGGGTAATGCAGTGGCGTGAACGAACTCATCTCTACACGTACAGCGATGAAAGGCCCTACGCTGTTAGCATTCAAACGCCTCGTTCCCTTACTGGCAGCAGGCGTTCCCCAAAGCGTCTGGCGGCTGAGAGCGAACGTGAAAATGGCCCTTACCTGCTCACACGACATTTTGAATTGAGCGATGATGTGGGGTTCCGCTTTTCAAATCGAAGCTGGTCCTCTTATCCGCTTTACGCAGATACCTATGCCGACTGGATAGCCAATACCTGGGGCGATTTCCTCTTTCTTGGCTGGGATTTTGAAACCTTCGGGGAACATCACCGTGTAGATAGTGGCATCTTTGAGTTCATGCGAGCCTTGCCCGCGGAACTTGCCAAAAGGAGTGTGGCTTTTCAAACGCCGAGCGCATTGATCGAACGCTATAGTAGTACGGGTTGTGCGTATCATCTTCCACTGCCAGTCTTTCCCACGACCTGGGCTGGGGAGGGTAATATGGAGTTTTTCCTCGGCAATAGCGCACAGCAAACTATTTTTCAGCTCATGGGTTATGTGTATGACATGGCAAAACTGACCGAGAATCCTGATCTGCTCGACCTCGCCTTCTGGTTAGCGCAGTCCGACAACCTCCATCTGATACAATGGTTTGGGCGTAGCGGTCCCGAAGCTGAGGTCTCCTCCTACTTCACACCTGACGAGTGGTGGCCGCTGGGGCCGAACGGCATCATTCACGAACAACAGCAGGTCTATATCAATGCACTTCATGCTATGGAGCCATATCTACCCGCTCGCCTGATACGCCAGGCCAGGCACAAGGGTAATGACAAAGCGCCTCGCCGCAAAAGCGAAACATCCTTTCCAGAATCAAGTTTTATGGCAAGACAACCATATTTCCCGTAGTCAATGCCTGGTCCAATTGAGTTTGTGGGAGGGTTCTTGGAATTGGTATAATAGAGATTGAAGTCTATTCTTTTCACACAAGCGAATCATATTACGTACATGGCCAGGGTTTGCCGCATTTTTAATAAAGAGGAACGTCATGTATAAGCATATGAGTCACCCCTGCAATGGACTATTGCAACAATGGCAGGTGAGGCGTGAACTGGCGAATTACTACTTTACAGCCTTGCTTCGCCTCAGCCCAGATGCCCCCAACGCACTTCAACGACGACAGGAATTATCAAGAAAGGTGTTTGAGGCCCGGCTTTCTTTGAGGCACGTGGATGATCAACTACAGAGCTGCTATCAAGAATATGATCAAGAAGTTAAATGACTGAGAAACCCTATAGAATAGATGTTCACCAGCATATATTGCCATCTGACTACGTTTCAGCCCTGGCCCGCCTGGGCATAACCAGCAGTGGAGGGCGGCCAGTCCCAGAATGGGATATTCAAACTACCCTTGCATTGATGGATCGTCACGCAATAGCTACGGCGATTACCTCCATCTCTGAGCCCGGAATCTATTTTGGAGATGTGATGTTTACGTGGGACCTGGCTCGTCGTTGCAACGAATTTTCTGCCCAGCTCATACATGAATATCCTCAGAGATTTGGGGCTTTTGCGATATTGCCTCTGCCTGATGTGGATGCGGCACTGCGTGAGCTAGAGTTCGCTTTAGATACCTTAAAGTTAGATGGTGCCGTTCTGCTTTCAAGTATAGATGGCAGATATCCTGGGGATACAATGTTTGATGAGTTATTCACTGAACTTAACCGGCGCAAAGCCATCGTCTTCTTACATCCCACCGTCCCGGCAATCAATAGCAAACTGAAGCTTGATCTGCCCCCATTTCTGATTGAATTTGTCTTTGACACGACACGAGCCGTAACCAATCTTATCTATAGTGGCACACTTGAACGCTGTCCCGATATACGCTTTATTGTAGCGCATGCCGGTGGCACAGTTCCCTACCTGGCATACAGGATTTCTATGGGACAGATTATGCTGCCCGGCGCTCCCCAGGGTGTCATGACCTATCTCAAGCAGTTCTATTACGATACTGCATTATCTGCCAATCCCTACGCTCTGTGTTCACTGCAAGAATTGGTCGATGCTTCACATATCCTCTTCGGCAGCGATTACCCATTTGCCCCTGAGGTTGTGACAGGCTTTAGCGTGCAAGGCATCCAAAACTACAAAGGCTTTGACGAGCAAGCGCGAAAGGCAATCGAGCGGGAAAGCGCCCTCTCGCTATTCCCCCGCTTCAAATAATCAGTGCAGAGGGCACAGATCTTTGCCAGGGTTCGAAGTAACCCCGAAAATGCGCAAGTAAAGAAACACAGTTGATACCAGGTTGAGATTTTGGGAATTTCATCCTATTCTTAACCCTTTATGCCCAAAAAATTGACGAGCTTCAGTCTATTCAGTTAGACTCACCAACAGCACCGATAATGAAGCTAAGGGGATCCCTGTCGTGGGTATCCTGTATCAGGTGGGCATCCGCAAAGCAATGGATACCCCCAAGCACGAGGTAAACTATGCAGCAGTTCAGTCCTTTTCCATCATATCAACAGTATGACGAGATTGATATGATTGAAGAAGAACAAGCGGTAGATGATGTATCTGTTCCTCAACCCGTGGTTACCGAACCACTAATTATCATTTCAGGCCAGATTCCAATCATCACCACTGAGCAACTCGCAGCTATTTCAGGCATTTCTCCCATAGAGACAGGCGCCCTATCACTCACCGACGCATTGCAATCAACAATGAACCCTCATACCACCGGACGAAGAGTGGTTGTCCCTGGTTCCAGGAAACGTAAGAAAGCGCAAAGGGATCAGGTTACCTCTACCCTGCGTATGAGTCCACGCCTGCGTTACGGTATTATTGTCGCGGTTATCTTGTTGGTAGCAACCGTCACATTGATCTCTCTGTCTCCCTTAGCCAATGGACAAATTAAGTTACCTGTCCTGTCGACTATAGGTAACTGGGTATATACCCAGCAGCTTAGCTGGCAAATTCAGGCGCATGAGACTGCTGTATCACAGCAAGGCCCTGTGCTGAATAATCCTGTTCTGCCTCCAATGAATTTGCCAAAGAGCCAGTATGTTGCTATTGCTCAGCAGGACGCTATAGCCGTGGGGATTTCACCAGACTATTTTGTACGGCAGATCAACGAGGAAAGCGGCTTCAATCCAAATGCCGTCTCTCCAGCCGGCGCTGTAGGCATTGCGCAGTTCCTTCCGGGTACGGCTGCCGGGCTAGGCATCAATCCGTGGGACCCAATCCAGGCGCTGCGTGGGGCCGCTCGATTGATGGCAAACTATGCGCACCAATTCGGCGGCGATTATGCAAAAGCCCTCGCCGCCTATAATGGAGGGACAGGCACCGTCCAGAATGCCGTCAACAATTGCGGCGCCAACTGGCTAAACTGCCTACCGGGCGAGACGCGCCACTATGTCTACATCATTATGGGTATATAGCAAGCTCTTCATTTTACTTGACATTCACTCTCCCTCCAACATACAATTTACTATATCCATAGAGATATATAGCAGCAACTCATTTCAGGGTCCCTCAAAGTAAGGAGCACTATCACACAATGACCACAACCGCTTTACAGAGCGAAGAGGCTCTGCTGGGTCGCATCCGCAAGCAGCAACTTATCGAATCCATCGACCACATGAGCCCCATTTATCTGGAAGGAATGAAGCGCATTCTGACCGTCTCGGCTGACACCGAACTGATCAGCTCCCCTGCCTATTATCATGCTGCTGTGCATGCTCCTACCTTGAATACCTTTGGCTCAGCCATCTCTATTATCCAGGATGAATTGGGACACGCGCATATCGCCTACCGCCTCTTGCGTGATCTGGGTGTCAATACAGAAGAGCTGATTTTTGAGCGCGACCCCCGGAATTTTAAGTATCCATATGCCTTTGATATCCCCCTGGACAGTTGGGTGGAACTCATCGTTGCCAACGCATTCTACGACCGAATGGGCTATGTCCTGCTCAGTGATGTCTACCAGAGCACGACCTTTGGGCCGTGGAGGCGTGCCCTTGTGAAAGTAGACAAGGAAGAGACGTTTCACCTGCGCCATGGTGAGCAGGGTATGCGCAAGCTCAATCAGGATACTAGTGGACATGAAGCGCTGCAAGAGGCGGTTGACTGGATGTTCTTGCTGAGCGTCGAGTGGTGTGGCCTGCCCGATGAGTTGAAGCAACATGGTGAACAGCTTGAATATGGCTTCAAAGGCCATAGCAACGACGAATTACGCCAGATCTGGATGTCGAGCGCCGTCCCATTGTGCGAAGAATTGCATCTCAACGTCCCGGCGCATTACGACGAAGCCCAGAAGAAATATGTGATCGATTGTCCTTTCCCCGCCCATTTTGACGCCCAAGCCAAGCATTGGCTGCTTGAGGATGGCCCTTGCACCTGGGACGATGTAATGAAACGCTGGAAGGCGCGTGGCCCCATGAATGAAGAGTTTGTTGGTATGGTGCAGCGGGGCAAGCGTGAGATGTTGCGCCTTCTGGAGCAGGACAACGGTTTTTAATCTGCTTCAGGTGGACTATGTGCCGCAAGGCAGGCCCTGATCGGGCTGCGTTAAATTTGTGTTGCGAAGTTATCCTGGTTCGGAGGTTAGTTTTATGAGTAAAGCCGTTTCGTCAACTCCATCCAAAGCAGGCAAGCGCTGGCTTAATATCGCCACGCGGATTTTGGTGGCGGTGCTCATGGTTCTCGCAGCGGTGGGATTCATTTTGAGCATAGCGGGGGTGGTCGGTGTATGGTACGTCCGCGCACCGGCACGCAGCGCCGTGACCGATGTCGCTGCGACGGCGACGCACGGGCTCCAGATAGTGGACAACGGGCTGACGCGCGTGAATGAGCCGGTGCAAAAAGCCCGGCAAATCATCGCGGAGGTGAACGATGCGGCCGCGCAACTGGGCCTCCGCATCCAGGCCAACAGCCCAGTCGTCACCAGGCTCAGCCAACTGGTTGACAACCAACTCGCCCCGCGCGTTCAAAACGCGGGCGCGACCGCCTCTACCATTCACGACGCCGTTGTGACGGTGAATACCGCGTTGCTGGCGCTCAACCGCTTCACGGGCGTCACGGTGCCGGCGCTCAATAATGCAGTGGGCGTGGTGTCCCAGCGCGCTCAAGAGGCGCAGGCGGCGGTTCAAGACATGCGTGTCACGCTGGCAAACATGAAAGCGGGCCTGGTGACCAAAGCCGAGGGGGTAGTCACGAATATAACGGCCAGGATAGATGCCGCGCTGGCGCGGATTCAAGCGATTGTCAACAAGTATCAAGCGCAGGTGAGAAGCACGCTGGCGCGCATTACGACGACCAGCAATACGATCCTCTTCCTGATTGATGTGGCCATAGTGTCTCTGACGCTCCTCTTCCTCATCTTCGCGACGGGACTCGTGCTGCTGATCTATGTCTGTTGGCGGTATGTGCGCACCGGACGTTTTCCCTCCCTGCGCGTTGCGAACGCCTAGTGGGTTTGCTAGCACTAATGATATACTATGGTGTTAAACTTGACGACGTGTCAAGAGGTAAACCACAGTGAGTTTGCCCTGGAGCAGGACGCATGACAACCGTATATCCATCCTTACACACCCATCCAGGCAATGATCCAACCTGCCCGTCATTGTGGGATGCCTTACGCGAGGTGACAGACCCTGAAATACCGATCAGCGTGGTAGACATGGGCTTGATCGTCGCATTGTCGCAGCATGATGGCATCGTGTATCTCAAACTGACATTCACCGCGATGGGCTGTCCGGCAATGGATTTCATCATGGATGATATTCGCGCGCGCTTGCTGGAAGAGCCAGGCGTGCGAGAGGTGCGCATTGAAATCGTGTGGGATCCTGTCTGGACCAAGGCGCGGCTGACTGAGGAGGGTATCGAGATTATGCGTACCTGGGGAGTTTCTGCATGAACAGCACAACAACCAGCGCGCCCAGGCGGCGTGAAGCGCTGAACGAGACTCGCGTGTGGCAGGTCTACGCGCGGCGCAAGTACGAAGAACCCCTGCACGAGATCGGAAACGTAATGGCAGACGATGTAGAACTGGCAAAGGTGTACGCACGCAGCATCTATGACGAGTTCAGTTGGGTTGAGATGGTACTTATACCCCGTGATTGCATTGTCACAGTGATCGAATCATAGACTAAGGTGAGAAGATACAACGTATGACAGGTACACATGTCGACAACGCAGCCCTATTTGCCGTCCTCTCGTCATTGGCAGATAACAAGCAGGCCATCGGGCGACGTTACGCCTACTGGTGTAATGGAGCGCCCGCATTAGAGGCCGCTGTTGCCGCCGCTGCCATGACCCAGGATGAGCTAGGACATGCACGCACACTCTATCCATTGCTCGAAGACTTTACCCAGGCTAAGCCTGATCCCAGCCAGGTAGAACCCATGACGCGTACACTGCATTACCACCTTGCCTATCTCGATCACGATTTTCAAGGGTGGGCCGACTTCGTTGCCACCAACTTTTTGTTGGATACTGCTCTCACCACCTTCTTTGAAGCAGCACAAAATTCTAGCTACGAGCCTCTACGCCAGCGCGCTCGTAAAATCGTACAGGAGGAGCGCATCCATGAAATGCATGCAGATGGCTGGGTGCGTCGTCTTGCCAGAGCCGGGGGAGCCGTGCGTGCAACGCTCGTAGCCTCTCTCAATCGTCTATGGAATGAAACACTCTGCTGGTTTGGCCCCGATGATGACCAGAACATGCAACAGCTCTTTCAAGAGGGCATCATTGATGCAACTCCCGGAGAATTGCGCAGCCGCTACCTGCAAAAAATCATGCCCACATTAAGCAGCCTGGAAATAGATGTCCCCGTATCCTTTAATGCTGACACGAAACGCTGGGAACTTCGCCAGCCCCTGCCATGGAATTCATGGGACGGTGTAGCAAGACGGACGTATGGTTAATAACTATGGGATATAATACAGACAAGCAAGAGACAAACACAAAGGCAAAAGTGCAGATAGCCTGCCCCTTTTGCCGCTCGACCGACACTGAACTCTTTTCGTTGTTCGGCCAGCAACTGCTGACAGTTCAATTTTATTGTAATGCGTGTCATACACCTTTTGAGTGTGTCAAAGATGATGACATACTGGATGCTTATGATGTAGCCCGAAAGGAAGGCCAACCGTGACCACCACATCAGAACGAACATTAGTCAATTATACTGTGACCGATGGTATAGCCGTTATTGAAATAACCAACTTGCCTGCTAACACCTACAGTTATGAGATGATGCGCCAGCTCGATGAGGCTATTTTGCAGGCGCGTTTCGATGAAAACGTCCATGTGCTGCTGCTACGTGGAGCAGGTGAAAAGTTCTTCTGTGCAGGCGCAGATATCGAAATGCTTAATACGGTTACACCGACCTTCAAATACTATTTCTGTCTTCATGCCAACGAGACATTGACTCGCCTCGAACAGACGCCCAAGCTCGTTATCGCAGCCTTGAATGGACATACCGTCGGCGGCGGCCTGGAAATAGCGCTCGCCTGCGATATTCGTATTGCTCGTCGTAATTCCGGTAAGGTTGGTCTGCCCGAAATCAATCTAGGTGTTCTTCCTGGCACTGGGGGCACACAGCGTCTGGCGCGTGCTCTACCCAAAAATAAGGCCATTGAATTGATGACCGAAGGCAAGCTCATCAGCTTTGAAGAGGCGCAGGAGTTGGGTCTCATCAACTACATCTACGAGCCGGAGAACTACTGGGAAGAGGTCATGAACTACGCCCGCCAGTTCTGCCCACCTAACAAGGCATCCAAAACGGTCGGGCGCATCAAGCGCGCGGTACAATCTGGCGCCGAAGTCGCGTTCTCCGAAGCCCTGGCAATCGAACGAGAACTACAGCAACTCTGCTTCCAGAGCGAAGATGCGAAGGAAGGCTTTGCCGCCTACGCCGAGAAACGCAAAGGAAATTTCGCTGGCAGGTAGCTCATCAAAATATCGTATATGGATTGTAGTAGGGGCGCAATAAATTGCGCCCGCAACTGGTTTTCAGTAGAAGGAGGTGAAGAAATGCGAATCAAAGTGCTTCTTGAAGCAAGCGACGAAGGGGGCTATACAGTTTATGTCCCAGCCTTACCAGGCTGTATCAGCGAAGGAGAAACGGCAGAGGATGCTCTGACAAACATTCGAGAGGCAATCGAGCTTTATCTCGAGCCTGTTGAGGATGATTGATCAGTTTCTCGAATTGTTATAATAGTATCCTGGCTATATTTGAAAGATTACAAGATTAAGATATGTCCAACGTTCGTATTCGTCTTCATAGCGACATCCTCTGGTTGATTCTTGATCGGCCTCCGCTCAACATCCTCTCGATAGAGATGCTCGATCAACTAACGGCTGCCATGCGCGATGCAATCAAGCACCCTCCTCGCTTAGTAGTCATCACGGGTGCGGGAGAGCGAGCATTCTGCGCAGGTGTTGATATCCGCGACCACCTCGACGGGCGCGAAAAAGAGATGCTGCGTGCCGTCTATGATAACTGCGCTGCATTTGAGGAACTGCGCTCGCAAAACATCCCGACAGTAGCCCTGGTGAAAGGTTATGCGCTTGGTGGTGGCTGTGAACTGGCAGCGCTCTGCGATACCGTCATCGCCCACGAAGATGCAACCTTTGGCTTGCCAGAAATCTCCCTGGGTGTATTTCCACCTGTTTCCGCTGTCTATTTTCCCGCCCTCATCGGACAGAATGCCACCATGCGCTTGATGTTGACAGGCGAAACTATTCAAGCCAGAGAAGCTCTCCGTTTAGGACTTGCTCATCAAGTCCTCTCCTCGCGCCGCTTTCTCCCAGATGCAGAAGAACTCCTCACAATGCTGGCTACGCGGCAATAACAATACCGACTTTTCCCCTCATTCTCGTTTATTCGTGTGAGCGAGTCATTAAGGTATGTCTATGCTGGTTGGTATAGGGAACTTTATTACACAATGAAACGTCTTGACACTGGAAGCTCTTATTAACGCTAATCTTTTGAAGGAATAAGCGGCCAGGAAAAGAGTCCAAGGAGTAACGATAATGCGTACAGTTCAGATTGACAGACGAAGATCAATATGGTTGATTATGTCACTTGCCACAGCGCTCACTTTCGTGCTAACGGCCTGTGGCACAAACTCAGGAGGTTCAACCTCAACAGGATCAACAGGAACCACCCCTACTTCCACTAGCGCGGTAAATCCACATGGCTGTCCCAGCAATGCTGTAGTAGGCACTGCTCCATCACCGGCCAACGTTGTGCTGAAGCCGTCGAATAGCAATACCTCCATCAGCGCTCATCAAGGTGACGTGATCGAGGTTCAACTGCCTTTTGGCCAGTTGTGGAATGGCCCTACCACTTCGCAGGGCGTATTACAACTGGAAACACCTGCTGGTTATGCCTCTCAAACTGCAAATTCCTGCATCTGGCGGTTTGCCGCCCAGGGAACCGGTACCGCACAACTGAACTTCTACGGCAGAGCCATTTGCAAAAAGGGCGCATTGTGCCCGCAGTATGTGATGAGCCTGCCATTCACCATTAACGTGAACTGACACTCCCCGCCATAAATGGACGGGGGTTCTTGGTTCCGCCAAGGGGCTTGCCACTTCCCATCGCTGGTCAAGCAGTAGAGGTCCCTTGTCCCCAAGCGTTTCA
>JBKPAZ010000158.1:0-8372 GCA_046726655.1 Chloroflexota bacterium | reverse complement strand
CAAGATGGTTCTACCCAGGACGCAGAAGTGCTGCTTGAGGCACGTGATATCTATAAAACCTTTGCAGCAAAGGAAAAACGACGGCGCGGTCCACCTCCACCCCCGGTATTGGAGAATATCCAGGTACAGATCCATGCAGATGAATTTGTTGCGCTGCTTGGACCATCTGGTTCAGGCAAATCGACGCTGTTGCGCATCCTGGCCGGATTGCTCCAACCGACATCAGGACAGGTTTTGTTCAAAGGGATCCCTCAACACGGTGCAAACCCGCACCTGGCGATTGTGTTTCAATCCTTTGCCCTCTTTCCCTGGCTGACGGTTTTACAAAATGTGGAACTGGGGTTGCAAGCACAAGATCTCACCCGTACCCAGCGTATGAAGAGTGCCCTGGCAGCTATCGACTTGATTGGGTTGGATGGCTTCGAAGATGCGTATCCCAAGGAGTTGTCTGGTGGGATGCGCCAGCGAGTGGGTTTTGCGCGGGCATTAGTAGTTGAGCCAGAACTGCTCTTCATGGATGAACCGTTCAGTGCGTTGGATGTGCTCACGGCTGCGAACTTGCGCAAGGAGTTGCTCGGATTGTGGCAATCAAAAAGTATGCCCACTCGCGCTATTGTAATGGTCACGCACAATATAGACGAAGCTGTGAGTATGGCCGACCGTATTCTTGTCTTGGGAGCTAATCCTGGGCGCATCCGCGTTGAACTGCCGGGACTTCCCAATGAACAACGTATGGTACAATCTCCAAAACATACCGAGATGGTGGATCTCATCTATCGCATCATGACCAGCCCAAAGGAAGATGTCACCGCTCTCCTATCACAAAGCGTTCCCGAGGCCAAAACGGGTCCGCTGGTACAGCCTGCTACACGTGCCTACCAGATTCTTCCGCATGTCGCCATCAGCGATGTAACAGGATTAGTGGAGTTGGTTCAGACACGAGGTGGGCGTGAGGACCTGTATCAGCTTGGACGGCAACTGAATATGGAGGTCGATGATCTCCTGCCAATAGTAGAGGCGACAGACATACTAGGTATGGCAGAGACGGAGGAAGGTGACCTGGTGTTAACCCCTGCGGGCCAACGCTTTGCTGAAGCCGGTGTACTGGAAGAGAAAAAGGTCTTCCGTGATCAAGCCCTTACTCATATCGCTCTGCTGCGCCAGATCGTGCATACACTCGAAGGGGCGCCCGGGCATACCCTGCCTGAAGAGTACTTCTTAAGTCTGCTGGAGGAGCACTTTGATGAGGACGAGGCTCAGGAACAATTGGATACAGCCATCAACTGGGGGCGTTACGCTGAACTGTTCACGTTTCAGGACGAACGGGGTGTATTCCGCCTGGAGGAGCCAGAACCTGCAGAAACGACCTGAGGTAAGTGGAGTAGTTTCACTAATGGGCGACATAAGAGCCCCTACGCGGGCATGCACCCCATTTCCTGGTTTTTGGAGGGTAATCGCGAGAGATCTGACCATTTAATTCAAGGCAACTATGGTGTATACTATAACGTACTCAAGGACAGACCCGGCTTTATCAATCATGAGAAGGAACGCCGGGTAATTGGGATGTGTCGTCCCAGGGGTGCGTAAATGTTTGATCCTCAAGCGGTTATAAATCAGGCGATGTTGGGGGAGACACCTGCTGATTGGGATGTGTTCCATGGCAGGAGACCCGGGCCACTGAGCATGGGCTGCTTTTTTGCATTCCTTCTATTTATGATTGTGGGCGCTTTCAGTATCGTTGTTCTGTTAGTTATGCAGTTAGTGTTTAACCTGCTCCAGGTTCATATCAGCGTTACTTCGTTCATACCCGTAGTCGGACTCATAATCCTCGTTATTGTGCTGTTAGCTGGATTATGGGGATACTCTACAGGTAAAAAGGATGCGCGAGATCCGGACCCACTGTTCGTTGTGACACCTGAAGGTTTTGTAGAATATTTTCTCTCGCGACATTCTCTTAATGCGGTATCTTTCACTGAGCTTGATACGATTATGATCCAGATGAGCGCTAATATAAGACGTAATATGTCGATTACGAGACTACGTGTATGGCTTGAACTGCATTATCCCGACGGGAGAGTAGAACGATGGAAACCAAAGGGAATGTATGGCGAGGACGAAGATTTAATAACTCAAAGTATTTCAACGGCTTTCACTGAATATGCAAATCCTCGCAAGGAATCTGTACGACCAAGCCAGGAATACACGCTACCTCGCAAAAGGCGACGTAAACGCTAATCTCTACTTTATCTTTTGAGAGGGAAAACTTGATTTACAATGGAGTAAATAATCGATGGACACGGGAAACGAACAGAAGCGAGTATTGCTGTTGATGTCTCCTGCCACCTACAGGGCGGGAGCCTTTTTGAGTGCGGCCAGGCGCTTGAATCTTGAAGTTGTGGTGGGAATAGACCTGCCTGAAACGCTGAGCGAGTACTGGCATGTGCCGCTTGGGCTGGATTTTGCAGATCCAGAGGCGTCAGTACAAACGATTGTCGAGTTTGCCCGAGAGCATCCGATTCACGCCGTTGTCCCTGTCGATGACAGTGCTACCGAATTGGCGGCTCGTGCCAGCACCGCGATAGGCCTGGCGTATAACTCACCACAGGCTGCCAAGGCGGCACGCGATAAGCTGCTGATGCGCACACTGATGTCGGCGGGTGGGGCACCATGCCCCATTTTTCGGCCATTTTCATTGAGTGACGATCCGGCCTGGGTTGCAACACAGGTCAGCTACCCTTGCGTAGTGAAGCCGTTACGACTTTCTGGTAGCCGTGGGGTTATCCGCGCTAATGATCCTGCTGAGTTCGTTGTCGCTTTCAATCGTCTAAAGCGACTGCTCATTTCCGAGGGCAATTCGGAACACGAAACCTCTCTGCTGGTCGAAGACTTTATACCGGGCTTCGAGGTTGCCTTGGAAGGGTTGCTCACACACGGCCAATTGAAGGCGCTGGCGCTTTTCGATAAGCCTGACCCGCTGGATGGCCCGTTCTTTGAAGAGACGATCTATACGACCCCTTCGCGTTTAGCTGTCGACGTGCAAGAAGATATTACAACGTGTGTCGCAACGGCTGCCGCTTCGCTTGGTCTGAGAGAAGGGCCAGTACACGCAGAGTTGCGTGTTAACGAGCAAGGTCCGTGGATGCTTGAGATTGCCGGGCGCTCGATTGGCGGATTGTGCTCGACCATCCTGGAGTTTGGTTCCGGTATGTGCCTGGAAGAGCTGATATTGCGTCACGCTATCGGGCAGGAAATCACGTCCATCGAGCGAGATGAGCATGCTGCTGGTGTGATGATGATCCCTATTCCGTCAGCGGGCATATTGAAAGGTGTGCATGGCGTTGAAGAAGCGCAGCAGGTGCCACTCATAACGGGTATCGAGATCACAGCAAAACTAAACTATCCTCTAGTCCCACTTCCGGAAGGGGCAAGTTACCTGGGCTTTATATTTGCTCGTGGCGAAACGCCCGCCGAGGTCGAGGATGCCATTCGCATGGCGCACAAACTTTTAAAGTTTGAGGTCCGGCGGGAGATACCTGTACTGAAGGTATGACCAAATGTACGATTAAATATCGCAAATGCCGCTCACATACCGCGCATTTTGCGCGATACCTTGCTAAGCTGATCCATTCCTAATGATTATCTATGCGGGAAGTTCGGATTATAATTTGTCCATCTGACCAAGCTGCTCTGAGGTGCCCAGGTCTTTTTCTTCTCCAAAGTAGCTGTCTTTGGAGAAACTACCTTCAAGCTCTGGTTTGGGAATGAGATCGACGGTTTCCCCTTGAGAGGTTACGATGCTACCACTTAGGGACATGCCAGGGGGAAGATCACCGTTATTCGCTCCACTAGTAAACAAGATGCCAAAAGCTTGCTTGTCCCTGCCGTCAGCCTTGACACTTACGAAAATGCGAGTATTTTCCGGTGTTTGTTCTTCAGGCGCTGTTTGCAGGCTTACTACTCTGGATGTAATCTGGTCTTCTGTAAAACCGGCTTGCTTGAGTTCTTCTACTGCGTGATCGGCCTTAGCCTGGTCTCTGAAAACACCCACTATTTGGGAAGGATCAGTGTTTTGCATGTGTTGCCCCCTGTAAATACAAATTTGTTCCGGCACTATGACTGCGATCAATGGGTGAAAGGTGCGATTTCTTTAGATAACTATACCATATTAGGAAGAAGTTTTTCTATTCAAAGCTGCATCACCACATGCCATCAGGTCTCGGGCGGAGGAAATGGGAGCTTGACGACCAGGCCGAGCATGGCTGGTGAGTGTGTTAGCCCGGTATGTGAGCTAAGAAATCGAGGACGATCCTGTTGAACTCTGCCGGTTGTTCCATATTGATAACGTGGGCAGCGCCTGGGATGACGAGCTGATCCCACATTCTGCAATCTGCCACGCCTTCATGAATCAAGAGCAAAGGATATCCGGTACCAGCAACTTCGTAGTAGAGTGGCGCGCCCTGGACATCCAGGAAGCCAGTTTGTGATTGTTCACCTGTCATCATTGTCTATCCTACTGAATAATGTAGAAGGTAGCTTCTTACAACACTGTAAGCGTAACCGGCACGGTGAGAGCTCCTCCTGAACTAAGGTTGATGGTGATCTTGGCTGTGTAGATTCCTGGTACAAGCGTTGCTGGATTGACCGTCACGTTGATCAACTGAGTCTGGCCAGGGTTGAGCGTTCCACTCGTTATATCCAAAGTCAACCATGGCAAGCCACCTGTTTGCGCTGACCAGGATTCCGCCTGGCTTCCACTGGAAAGCTTTAGTAATTGCGTTGACGATCCACTCAGGGGCGTCAAGTTAAAGTTGAGGGTACTCGGATTCACACTTGGCGGCCTGGGCGTCGCTGTTGGCCTGGATGGAACAGGTGTTGGGGATGGTGATGACTTTAGTGTTGGTGTGAATGGTGATGCCGACCTTGATGTAGGCGATAGCAAAGACGACGTTAACGAAGGAGTACTGCTATGAGTGCTTTTTGACGTGCCTGGAGATAGTAGAGAGGGAAGTGCGGCAATAGTCGCGATAATTACTGCACATATGACTGCTGTGATTAACCACCTCAATTGACGACGGCGTCGAAGAGGCGTTGTTGGTGGCTCGTTCGGTGAAACAGAGGTAGGCGTAGTTAACAGCTGGCCCGGTGGAGCGAGCTCTACAGTGGATCGTGATGGGTAGATGGGTGGAGTGACCACCATGCCAGTAGTCCCTGAGGGCTGGCTTGAAGGAGTGACTCCTCCGGTTAATGGCGGTGGCTGGTCTAGTGGAGTCTTTATAACCGTTGACTGTGAGGTCTCGCCTGGCGAAGGCACAAGGGTGGACGGGGTGCCACTTGCTGGGGAAACCACAGAGATAGACTGCGAGGTCTCGCTCGATTGTTTCACGATCGAGCGAGGGACAAATGAAGCAGAGTGGGGCGTTTGACAAGCCTGTTCGAAGGCTGTAGCAAAAGCATCCACGCTGGCGAAACGCCGCTGCGGATCCTTCGCCAGAGCCGTGAACACCACTTCTTCAACAGCCGGTGAAATTCCTGCAACCTTTCCATATAATGGAGCCGGAGGAGTCATCAAATGCTGAGTTGCTATCTCAACAAGAGAGCCCCGGAAAGGACGCTCTCCGCTCAGCCATTCATAGATCACGATCCCCAGGGAATATTGATCGCTGGCTGGACGCGGCTTTCCGTTGATCTGCTCAGGTGCCATGTAAGGAAGAGTGCCGACCATCTCTTTTGTAGTTTGAGAGCTCGTGCTCTGAGCAATCATGACCAGGCCAAAATCGCTTAGCAAAACATCTTCATTGCACCCTACTAACATGTTCTCTGGTTTGACATCGCGATGAATCAGCCTTCTATTATGGGCATATTGCAAAGCCGCGGCAACCTGTTTGACGTAGGGCACGATGCTTACCGGTGGGAGAGGAATTCCCCTAGGGTGGCGTTGGCGCAGTGTGCCATTGGGGGCATAATCCATCACCAAAAAAGGGATGCCCTCCTCCAGGCCAAAGTCCAGCACACGCACGATGTTGGGATGCGCAAGGCTGGCGATTGTTCGAGCTTCATTGCGGAACTGCTCCAGATTACTTCCTGTTAACCGCATCTGGAGTACTTTGATGGCCGCTTGGGTATTCAGATGAATATGCTCGCCGAGGTAGACATCGGCAAAGCCACCCCGTCCTATCAAACGACTCAAGCGGTAGTTCCCAAGTTGCTGTCCCACACGGTCAACCATCACTGGCTTCTTCCCTAAGAGTTTTGCGCTCCTATTCTATAGTATACCAAGCTAATTGTTTGAAAAATTCAAGCACATTCCTGCGAGCTCTTCTTCAAGCACGATATACTCTATAAGAAAAACTGGTGGTATGTCAAGGTCAAGAGTTGTGTAGTGCGCTCTCTCGTTTCGACGGCAATCGACGCAAACTGGTTGAGTCTCACTCTACATGCGCTATTTCGAAAAAAGCTCACTCCCTGTTGAAGCATGAAGAGATCCAAGACGCGATCAGGGCTACTCAGGAACTGTTTGGGGCAGGTGAGAAAAGATAAAGCCTTCCTCCCATGAATAAAAACGAGATGGTGTGTTTATGTGCTCATTCGATAGAAGCGCCGTGCATTCTCTGCCCATAGCTTGCGCCTGGCTGAGACTGGCAAGCGCGCGGTGAGCACTCCCAGCGTCTCGTACCAGCGGCGGTACGGAGATGCGAGCAAGACGACGGGCCAGTCACTGCCGAACAGGACGCGCTCTTCCCCAAAGGCCTCTAACACGACATTGATGAACGGTTCCAGGTCGGTAGGCCGCCAGCCTGCGTGGTCGGCTTCGGTCACCATGCCGCTGATCTTACAGGCGACATTCGGCAACCCAGCGAGTTTGCGCAAATCTGCCTGCCAGGGGTCGAGCAACTGCTGTTTGATGCCTGGCTTCCCCAGGTGATCGAGGATAAAGGCTGTATCCGGGCAGCGACGCACCAGTTCAATGGCATACGGCAGTTGCCAATGTTTGATACAGAGGTCAAACGACAGGTTAAACTCCGCCAGCAGGCGCACTCCCGCGACAAAATCGCGTCGCAGGCAGAAATCCGGCTCGGCTTCGTCCTGGAGGTTGCGCCGGACACCTTTAATGAGAGGCGAGATGGCTAGCAGGGATGCCAGGTGCTCGCGAACGGCGTCGCCGCGCTCGACGGGCGCCGCAGCAACGACCGCTTGCAAACGCGGCTCCTCTCGGACAAGATCTACGACATGGCGCGCCTCACGCAACGCCTCCTGCGGCTCAACCCCCACTTCGATATAGACCATCGCTATGATGGGGAGGCCCTGCGTCTGCTCGCGGTAGTCTTGCAAGCCATAGGGCCGATTCAATCGGGGGATGTCCGCCAGCCAGGGCATACTGAACTGCTCGGGATTCCATAGATGCACATGCGCATCAACAATGGGAAGCGCTTCGTTCATAGACGGGTCCTCTCTTTATCAAGTTGGACGAAATACGACAGAAAAGGTAAAGCCCTCCTGAGAGGCATGCCACTTCAGGACCGGTAGATGGAATCGAGTTCGGCCCAGAGTTCATGCGGGATCGGCTGTTGCGCCAGCTTCAGCGTCTCTACGAGCCGCTCAGGGCGCGTCATGCCAACAATCGTGGACGCAATGCGCACGTCTCGCAAGGAGAACTGCAGCGCCGCTGCTGCCAGTGGCAGGCCGTGGCGCTCACAGGCCTCTTCCATCTGCCCGGCACGCCGAAGCAGATCGGGCGATGCCTGGTTATACATATAGCGTGGGTAGGCACCTGGCCCTTTCGCCAGGAGACCGCTCCCATATGGCGCAGCATTCAGGGCTGCGACTCCACGGCGTGCGCATACCTCCCAGAGCGGTTCAGCCTCCCTGTTGAGGAGCGTGAAGCGGTTATGCGAAATAGCCGCCTCAAAGAGGCCGGTTTCGACAAAGCGGATCATCATGTCGATTGGGCCGCCAGCAACGCCCAGGCGCGCGATCAAGCCCTCTTCTTTACATTGCTGTAGCACCTCGACGGGGCCACCCGGCTGCATGGCCTCTTCAAAGGAGATGTGCTCAGGGTCGTGGAGATAGACGAGTTGCAGTTGCTCCAGGCCCAGCAGGCGCAGGCTGCGCTCAACGCTGCGCTGCATCTGCGCGCCGGTAAAGATGCCGGTCCGCATATCGCGGTCGGCCTTCGTTGCCAGCACAAAGCCGGGCGGAAGCCCACCAAGCTCGCCGAGCACGATTCCAATGCGGCGCTCACTTTCACCATCGCCATAGGAGGCGGCGGTATCCAGGAAGTTGAAGGGACCCGCAAAGAAAGCACGGACCGTGGCCAGGGCGCGCTCTTCGGGAACTTCATAGGCGAAGGTCTCCGGCATGCTCCCCAGTGGGGC
>JBKPAZ010000157.1:0-9329 GCA_046726655.1 Chloroflexota bacterium | reverse complement strand
ACATTCCACCAGGCATTAAGATAGTCTGCGCGCACGTTCTTGTACTTAAGATAATAAGCATGTTCCCAAACATCGTTGCCCATGACCGGGTACAGGCCAGTCATCAAGGGACTGTCCTGGTTGGCAGTCGAAATGACCTGTAACTGGCCAGCCTGGTTCAGAACAAGCCATGCCCAGCCAGAACCAAACCGTTTGAGACCTGCATCGTTAAATGCGGCTTTGAACTGGTCGAATGAGCCAAATGCCTGTTGAATTGCAGAGCCGAGGTCACCTGTGGGAGCGCCGCCGCCGTTGGGTGACATAATCTGCCAGAACATGCTGTGGTTAGCATGACCGCCGCCATTGTTTTGTACTGCCGTACGCGTGCTGTCGGGCACCTCTTTGATATTCCGCAACAAATCCTCGACCGAGTAAGATGTCAACTGCCCGCTCTGACCTTGCAACGCATTATTCAGATTGGTGACATACGCTTGATGGTGTTTGTCGTGGTGCAGATGCATCGTCTCGGTATCAATGTACGGCTCTAATGCTTCGTAGGGATACGGAAGGGGTGGAACTTCGAATGCCATGGTTTACACTCTCCTTACTGAAAATATAATCAGGTTATCACTCGTATCGTCTTAAAGCCTTGCCCTATCTTCGTTCAACTTGAAGCGTCACAGCAAGGTTAAATAGGCCTGGAGAGGCGATACGTAAAAGTTCTCCGTATCTAGTTGTAGTAGATAGGCGAGCAAATGTCAAGCTCAAGAGTGCTTTTAGCACAGACTGTATGCGTTTCCTGAACATGGCCCGCACAAACATTGGCGTTTTTGACTATGATCTCTCTGTTGATCTCTTAACATATGTCCGTATAATAGTGATAACGCGTTCCCGAAAATGATCGTCTTAAGGAGCTAGTTTTATGAAACTGCAAGACCCTGGACCTGGCAAATGGCAGCTTTTCCGCATCTGGGCAAGCATTGGGCTACAATCCTTCGGAGGTGGGGCATCGACGACGTTCTTAATACAGCGTGCGTTTATAGAGAAGCATAAATGGCTGTCGATGGAAGAGTTTATGTATCTCTGGAATTTATGTGTTCTAACTCCTGGCATCAACCTGGTGGCATTAACAGTCTTGATTGGAAAGAAACTTCGTGGAACCTGGGGCATTGTTGTCTCACTCGCTGGTATGCTCTTGCCAAGTGCAACGATTACCTGCCTGTTAGCAGTTATCTTTCTACAAATCGAACATATAGCAGCAGTCCAGGCTATTTTTCGGGGCGTGATTCCGGCAACAGGTGGCATTATGCTAGTTGTCGGACTTAATTTTGCATTACCTCTCATTCGCAGAGCGTACAAAGAAGGATTTTTCTATCTGCTAGCAAGTAGCGTTCTCACCATTGCCTGTGCGCTTGCCGTCATTCTACTGAAGCTCTCGGTGATCGTTGTAGTTCTCGGCGCTGCTTTCATTGGCGCGCTCCTCTTTGCGCCCGCACCAGATGTTCCTCTTCCTCAAAAAGATCAGGGGGAACAACAATGATCAATCCATTCATCTACTTTCTCCTGTTCCTGAAAGCCTCGCTCTTCTCAACCGGCGGCTTTAGTAATTTGCCCAGCTTGCACCAGGATTTGATAGCCAACGGCTGGGCTAAAGAAGTCGACTTCGGACAATCTATTGCTATCGGACAAATAAGCCCTGGCCCAAATGGATTATGGGTAATCAGCTTAGGCTATCTCACCTATGGGTTTCCTGGTGCATTCCTCGCCTTGATTGCTATCACTATCCCTGCGTTCCTGGTGCTTGTAGTCTCTGCCGGTTACACACGCATCGAACATCGAACATGGGTGCAGGGCGCCATGCGTGGTGTCTCACTCGCCGTTGTCGGTCTCCTGCTGACTGTCGTCTGGACTATTCTGCGCCAACCCGGAGTAGACTGGAAAGGGCTGCTGATAGCAGGGGGTGCCTTTGGGCTAGCCTTGAGTCGTAAGGTGAACGTCCTGGTTATTTTAGGTCTGGCAGGACTCACGGGGTATTTATTGTATCGATGAGCTTCGAGAGACAAAAATTGAGCTTGCCAAAGCTTCCTCTGACAAGCCCAAAGTCCTGAGGCTCTTACACACTTCTTAAAATGTTACGAAGTGACTCTGGAGTATTTACTGTCGCTTGTCTAATGGCACAAAGCGCTCATCCATTGCCCCGGTATATCCAGCTTCGGGACGGATCAGGCGATTAT
The DNA here is from genome assembly GCA_046726655.1 of Chloroflexota bacterium. Lineage (GTDB taxonomy): Bacteria > Chloroflexota > Ktedonobacteria > Ktedonobacterales > Ktedonobacteraceae > DATMNR01. Next base: position 7,116 of record JBKPAZ010000157.1, on the reverse strand, counting down.
TGGCTACCTGCTCAAGAATATGAGCGGTCCAACCTGCTACGCGGCTTGCTGCGAAAGTGGGAGTGAACAGGTCTCCTGGTAGGCCTACCGATGCCAGCACCACAGCGGAATAGAACTCAACGTTGGTGTAGAGACGACGACCGGGCTTCTGCTCCTCTAATAATGCCAGAGCTAGCTCTTCGACCCTGCGAGCCAGGGCAAATTGCTGTGGATCGGCAAGTTTGGCCATTTCTCGCAGCTCTTCAGCTCGTGGATCTTCCGTCTTGTAGACCCGGTGACCGAAACCCATCAAACGTTCACCACGTGCAAGAGCACCTCGCAGCCAGCTCTCTGCTTGATCTTCAGTACCAATGGCTTCGAGCATATCCTGTACCTTTGAGGGAGCGCCGCCATGCAAAGGCCCTTTAAGCGCTCCGATTGCCCCCACGACCGCTGAGGCGATATCCGATTCGGTGCTTGCTATGACACGCGCCGTGAAGGTTGAAGCGTTCATCCCGTGATCAGCCAACAAAACGAGATAGGCATCCAAGGCTTTGACATGTTCTTCCTTCGGCATTTGCCCGCTGAGCAGGTAAAGGTAATTGGCAGCATAGCCTAGTTCGGGATGCGATTCCAATGGCTCTAACCCGTTCCGCAGCCGCTGGAAAGCTGCCAGAATAAGCGGAAAGCGTGCCGTCAGCGCAATCGCCTGGTCAAGGTTCGGTTTGCCCTGGATTGTCGCTGCCCCCCAGGCCGAAACTGCCGTGCGCAAGACATCCATTGGTGCTGCAGCCGGTGGTAAGTCGTTCAGAACCTGCAAAACTGCCGTTGGCAACGTACGCTCTTCCAGCATCTGCACTTTCAGATCTACCAGTTCCATCTTAGTTGGCAGCTTACCAAACCAGAGCAGGTAAGCTATTTCCTCGAATGAGGTTGTACGGGCAAGGTCATGAATGTTATAGCCACGATATATTAGCCTTCCGGCTGTCCCCTCCACCTTGCTCAGCGCGGTTGTTGCTGCTACCACGCCTTCCAAACCTCCACGGTTCTGCCTGACCGTTGAAGTTGTTCCTGATGTCTCCGCTGTCATCTCTTTTGCTCCTTTGCTTTACAGGATATCCATCTTCCTGCTTAGCATATGTATTATCCTTCTACCAATGTATTACCACGGTTTTCTACAAAAGTCAATGTTTCTTGATTTAGATTGATATTACTTGATTTATATTGATTTTAATATGATAATGGTGTATACCTGTTGACAAAGTGGCGTGGACTTTCTATCATTGACAGTAGATAATGAGGGTTACGGTGCTCATTATTAGGATTAAACCCAGAAGGACGAATTGCGCATGATCGAGTTAGAAGGTGAAAAATATCTGGATGGAGACGAAGCAAGCAACCTGTTGGGGGTGAAAATGTCGACCCTCTACACTTACGTGAGCAGAGGGGTCCTCAAGAGCTACAAACAGGGCATCAAACGGCAGCGCTTATACAAGCAGGCCGAACTCGAGGCTCTTTTACGCCTGCGCCCAAGCGATACGCCCTCGTCTATCTCAACTGCTAAACAATCAACAGACGATACATCCTCTTCAAAAAAGGCCCTCACCGAAATCCCCCTTGCTGAGGATTGGGTACCTTACGTGTAAGTGTGCGCTCTACAGGATAGAAAGAATGCTAGAAAATAAAACCTCTCAAATACTCGCTATCGCCAGTTCTGCAGGTGGCTTTAAAGGCGTCTTCGTGCACGGTGTACTCAGCGCGCTTGAAGCAGCAGGCATACGCGCCGGTGCCTATGCAGCAGCTTCATCTTCCGTCTTTCCATCTATTTCTGCTGCCATAGGACGGGCAAATGAGATAGGTTTGAAATACTGGCGTGTTGCGCTACGAACGTTAAAGCAACCAGGGAACGGCATGAGCGAGGCTGTGCTCCAGAGTATTGCAGAGTCTGGTCACATACTGCGCAACGACACATTCCAACCAGGCATGCCACGCTGTTTTATCTCGACCAGCGCCGTGATAACTACCGAAGGCTCGGAACTGACGCAGGGCGATGGAGCCAGGCGTCTTGGCCGGCGCCTGCTTCTGCAAGCTGCCCGAGCCGATCGCAGCTGGGTAGATCAGCACCTGCGAGCGTATTTATTCGATACTGCCGCTACAGATGGTGAGCATCGTCTGACTACTGAAAATATCGACGAGGTTATATACGCCTCCACGCGTATGTTGCATGCCTGGACCATTCCAGCGTCAGTAGATGGTCGTCCCTTTATTGATGGTTCCTATACCTGCGCCTGTCCTGCTGTAGAGATGGCTCAACAAGGATATCGTGAAGTCATAGCTATTGCGACTGAGCCAGGAGTTTTATACAGGAATATTTTTCAAAGTGAACCTGTACCCACCGTCCGGAATGGTGTGCCGATTCATATTATCCGACCGGATTTAGACCCTGCAACCATGGGCGCTGATTATACCGATGTGACCGATGAGGGACTGGTTGCCGGATATGAGCATGGGATGCAGAAAGGTCGGGAGTTTCTTGCAAGTTGGGTTGGATAGAAATGAAAGCATAAAAAAGGCGTTCCCCAAGTGGAGGAACGCCTTCATTTTTGTTTGCCTATAAATTATAACATATCCGTGAGCAAAAGTCAAGTAAAATTTGAGCTTGCTTGCTTAAATTTTACTTATGGACAACATTGCGCACGCCCATTTACAGGTTGAAGCTGGCTGATACTGGTTCGAGGCCATAAGCTTCGCTCCCTGGAGATGAACTTGTTTCCGCCTTGTTACAGTTGGTAAGCAGATCCTTCCAGGTTTCCTCTCCCCCAATATGACAGACGGTAATTCCAGCAAGCGTTGCCGACAAGGGGGAGTCTCCTACATGTAATAGTGTGACAGCATGCCCCGATTGTTTCACTCGTGACAGTGTGTCTAGCAAGGGATCACTGACAGTACTTGTAATAACAACGACGGTCGCGCCAGCCGGAAGGCGGGTGCGCTCAATCTGTATCAGTTCTTCAATAGAGCTGCCGAAGTACGATTGGATACGCGCCAATACTTCCATAATACGTTTGCGTTGCTCTTCGTTACTAGCTGGAGGCAAATGAATACGACGGCGTTTCAATTGGTCTGCAACCACTGCCTCCACTCGTCGTTCCTCTTCTTCATCATCCGGGTTAGGAGCCAATGCAGGGGAGAGTTCCCCCGACTCATCGAGAGAGGATGAAGGTTGCGAAGTGGAAATCGACATACCCATTTCTGGCATATACATAATAGTGTTCGCATAGAGTCCTACAGCATATCCCTGGTCGAGTGCCCAATCAGCAACCGAAGCGGTAGCACAGATGGACAGTTCCTGGAGTTCGGGACGAATACCATACCACGCGTCAAGCTGCGAGATCACGTTGAGAAAGAGCACTAGCGTATAGGTTGTGGTGGCCTGGTACACTTTGCTTTGCAATTGCATCATGCGCGCTGTGGCTTTCCAATGAATGCGCCGCAGGTCATCTCCATACGTGTAGTCACGCACGCCAATCACACGTGAAGGGTCTTCTAACAGACGACGCGGCGCGCGATTATCTCCAAAGGGGTGACGTGAAGGCAGGCCAAAGCGGGTAATCGGAACCACCATAGGGTAGACAAGCAGGTATTGCCGGTTGTCGAGCGTTTCCTGGCGATTGAGAAAACCAAACACATCACCACTACGTAGCACTGCTGGTCCAAACATATGCACGCCTCGCGCATTGCACAGAACGGTGTAGGGCCGTGTCACTCGCTCGTACCAGCGCAGGCTAAACAGATTCTCAAGCATTACCATGTTGCGCGCGGTACTGATGCGCAGGCGACGCCCTTTAAAGGTCAGGGGTCGCGGAACACTATCTTCAATCTCAAGCCACGGGAGTGGTAAAAGCTTGGCATTCTCGATAGAGAGAGAAAGCGCTATCTCCTCGCCGAACAAAACACGCTGTTCGCTAAAGCGGCGTTGATAACGTAAATCTTGCAGGCAATACTTCGCCCAGATGTCTGTAACTGCCAGCACTAGCACTCCCAGAAGTCCGATCACCAGCAGTAAAGGCTGGCGGACAAGCAGACCTAGAAGAATAATCGCAATACACAGATAATACCACTGCTTTTTCATGACTCTACCGGCACAGAAACGCTATGCAGTACATCCTCTACGATTTGTTCCATGACACGTCCATGTAGGCGCGTCTGGCTTGTGGCAATCATACGATGAGACAGAACGGGACGCGCTACACGCTTTACATCATCGGGTATAACATAGAAGCGCCCATGTATGGCTGCATACGCCTGTGAAGCCCGGTAAAGAGCGAGGGTACCTCGTGGGCTGACACCTAACTCGACCCCGCTGTGGTTGCGGGTAGCTCGCACAAGCTCGACAATGTAGTTTTCAACGGCTGGCTCGACCCGCACCCGGCGGATCATTTTTTGCAATACATGTAGACGTTCTCCGGTGAGAACAGGCTGAAGTTCCTCTAATGGTTGTGCTTCTTTAAAGCGCTGTAGAATCAGTCGTTCCTCCGAATGACTTGGATAGTCGAGGTGCAAGCGCATGAGGAAGCGGTCGATTTGTGCTTCTGGCAAGGGGAAGGTGCCTTCCAATTCGATTGGATTTTGCGTGGCGATGACAGTAAATGGGCGTGGCAAGATTACCGTTTCACGTTCTACGCTAATCTGGCGCTCTTCCATCGCTTCCAGCAACGCGGATTGAGTACGTGGTGTAGCGCGGTTGATCTCATCAGCAAGCACAATCTGCGCTAGTAATGGTCCGGGCCGAAACTCGAACTCACTTTTCTTCTGATTAAAAAATGTGATGCCAGTAATATCTGAGGGCAACAAGTCTGGAGTGAACTGAATACGTTGAAAAGTACACCCGAGAGATTTTGCCAGCGTTTTTGCCAGGGTGGTTTTGCCAATCCCAGGTACATCTTCAAAGAGTACATGTCCTTCACAGAGCAAAGCGACCATCAGGAGGTCTATTACTTCCTCTTTGCCTACAATCACGCGACTGGCATTCTGGCGAACAGCGCGAGCAGCCTCCTGAACCTGGCGGATTTCATCTGTCTGTGTCATATAAGTCCCTAAAAGGAAAGGATTGGCGCCGGCGTCATGCATCTATCTATGAAGCCTTTATGAATTATACACACATAAGATGACAAATTTCATCACAATCCGCTAGATGGCGAGTCACACGATACGAAGCGGCCGTGAGTTTAGTTCAACCCCCGCCTTTTGTCTGCACTTGCACAGGTACAGTTTGAGACTTTGCCTGGTGTCCATTTTGATCGGTCGCAATTGCGTAAACAAATGCCTGCACAAATTTTTGTCCGGAGCCATAGGTCAATACGAACCATTGAATGGTCGCATTGCCATTGCTATCGGTTATTTGCGGACCCGCAGTAGTTCGGCCTCCCTGAACGCTATAGCGTATCACAAGTAGGACGCTCACACGTGGTTCACTGGTGTTCACACCAACATCCACATTACTACCATTTGTGACCCGTGACGGGATACTTGTAAACTGAACGGTTAGCATTCCATCGCCTGGTGTAGGGCTTGGCTGACCTGTGCTGGTGGGCTGAAGCGCCGGAGTTTGGTGCATTGGAGGTTGGCTACTTTGAGTACTACCACTTCCACCACCAGGAGTAGCAAAGCCAGGACGGAGGTCAATTGTCCCTGTAGGATTAGTTCCCTTCGGGACAGATTGAGAAGAAGAGGTGGAAGCTAAAAAGCTGGAATTGCCTAGAAACGCGGAGCTAGCCAGAGATACAAATATAATCCCTGCGACAAGAACCATTGTCATAGCAATCATGAGTACTTTATAGGCAGGGTCTTTGCGCCAGTAAAATACGAGCCTGGCTCCTATACCCTTAGGGGCAGGTTGGGTCTGGCGGCGTATAAGTTGTTCAGGTCGCAATTGAGCCTTCTGACCGCCATCATACATCTGCCGCTCCTCGGTAGGAGGCGCTGGCAAAACCAACTTTCCCGGCTGAGGCTCCTGCTCCTGTATATCTGGTTGATTGATCATCAGCATCTCCTGTCACATATGATAAGAAACACTTCTACGGCTATTCTCTCACTTCATATACTTTAGTATATGTGATCTTGTCTCTTACGTGCAATCCGATGGGCCAGAAGTCAGGGTTATGCCTTTACTTGTATAAACAGAGAAGCCAGCTTCCTTTTGCGGAAAGCTGGCCCCTGTCTTGCGAGTGCCGGGTTACCATATGTCACTTTACGATAGATAAGACTGGTTACGCCAGTTTCATAAATCTATCGGCTAATAAAGGTCACTCCTGGGCCAGGAGTAAACTGGACATAGATAACCTCCCATGGATATGCACCCCAATTCATAGTACTTGCGATCACATGGCCGTTACTAAGAACCCGTTCTACCACAGCTACATGTCCCAAACCATAGGCGCCTTGTATCCACGGTTGCAGGTTTACAATTGACCCGACTGTTGGTGAACTGGAAACCTGCCAGCCAAATCGGTACGCACGAGCTGTCCACTCCCAGGCATCGGATTGTGTCCGCCATGGCACAAATACGCCATGGAGCTGGAAGTAACGCTGATCGGCCCACCACGTACACTGCCCATAGGGGAAATAATTCCTGGTACCTACAGGAGGACTTGTCGAACCGGCATATGTTGCCGAACTGGTGTGGACTGATGGAATCTGCGGTACAAACAACGTCGATGTACTCGTATGGTTGGCGTTATTCACAGGTCCCCGGCCGGGCATACAAATAACCTGGTTGGCATAGATGAGATTCGGGTTCGCGATGTGATTGTAGGATGCTAAACTCCACCAGTTTATACCAAAACGGTATGCTATCCCACTAAGTGTATCCCCACTAACAACTGTATATGTGCGGTCACCGCTAGAGCAGACGGTTTGCGCTTGCGCATGCGCACTCCCCACATTTAGACCCAGAGTGACACATACAAAGAGCACTCCGAACATCGCTGCCACACCTAACTTCCCTACAAAACTTACTGCACTATATCGCTGGAAATACTTCCAGACTTGTTGGTGTATTCGCAAATTTACCTTTCCTTTGTGTTACGACTTACAACACTCGCAAGTATTGCTCTGGTAATACATAACTTGCAGATG
>JBKPAZ010000156.1:0-8663 GCA_046726655.1 Chloroflexota bacterium | reverse complement strand
GCCTGGCGTGAAATGGAGGTGGTGCAGTTGCGCAGCGGGCGTCCGACCGTAACGTTGCATGGAAACGCGAAGCGCCGCGCGGAATTGCTCGGTATCAGCGCTTTCGATGTCAGCATCGCCGATCTGAAAGAGTTTTCGATTGCCGTTGCTGTGGCGGTGCAGACATCCTTGACATCAAGCTAAAATGATGTCACCTGATCGACGCATTCCCCATGGAGGAAGTTTTTTTCTTTTTTTCGCCCCTGTTTTCCCCCGATGACCATCATTACTCTGCCACATATGAAATTTTATCAATGGCAAATGGGTCAAATGCCCCTCTTAAACACGTACTCCCCTGCTTACACTAAGAGTATCGCGTGAAGGCCAGCAATGAATCCAAGAAAGGTCGAAAAATATGTTCAACATGAGAAAACAGAACCATGCAGCTTTCGCTCCCAGAATAACAGAGAGTTACACCAGTAAAACATCGGTCATGAGAGCCTGGCCAGGTGAGCTACTGCGCTGGATTGTGCTTTTCCCGCCCCTGTGGGCGCTCACCCGTCCCAGCATACGCGGCGGCGAGCAGTTCACAGGGAACGGCCCTTACATCTTCGCCGCCAATCATACCAGCCACCTGGATACCCCTCTCCTGTTGGCGGCACTGCCACTCCGCCTGCGCTTACGCCTGCGCGCCGCTGCCGCTGCCGACTACTTCTTTACCAGCTGGTGGAAAGGCGCGTTCGTCAAACTGCTGTTTAATGCCTTCTCTTTTGAGCGCAGGGGCTTCGCCGGCCTATCCTGTGCGCAGCGGCTTCTCAAGGATGGCTACAGCGTGCTGCTCTTCCCGGAGGGCACGCGCAGCAAGGATGGCCAGCTCCAACCGTTCAAGTGTGGCATAGGCAGGCTGGCGCTGGCTACGCACGTATGCGTTGTTCCGGTCTGGATCGAAGGCGCGCACGCCGCGATGCCGAAAGGGGCATGTCGCGCACACCCTCACCAGGTGGAGATCAGGTTTGGCGCTCCAGTGCAATTCGCACAGGGCCTCGACCAGGCAAGTGTTGTGACTGCTCTCGAGCAGCAGGTACGAGCATTAGCTCCCCTGGCTGATAACAAAGGAAGGTGAAAACACCTATGGCTACGAAGAGACATATGGGAGAGGCGCGCAGGCGCTCGATCAGCCGGAGAGGGTGCTCTGGCTGCGTTATGGCACCTGGGTAGCCATCGCGCTGATTTTTACCGGCGCGCTCCTCACTGGTTAGTGCTGGCCACGGGGCTGGGAGTAGCGTTGAACGATATTGGCGCGTTCTGTACAGGCAAGCTCCTGAGGAGCCCCAGGCTGGCGCCGCGCCTGAGTCCGAACAAGACCTGGGGCGGCCTGCTGGGAAATCTTCTGGGTGCTGCCCTCGCTGTCACGCTGACAGCCTTCGCGCTCCCCGCTCTCCGACTCTGGCAGCGCGTCCTGCTCATCGCTGCAGTCGGCCTGGGCAGCGCCTGGGGGGATCTATTGGAATCCCTTCTCAAGCGCCAGGGCAAAGTGAAAGATGCTGGAGAACTGCTCCCCGGTTTCGGTGGCCTGCTGGACCGCGCCGACAGCTTTTTGATTGTTGTACCGCTCGTCTACTACACGGTGCAATTTGCATCTGCCTTGAAACTATGAAAAAATGCTAGGCAGTAAGCTTCTGCTACAGCTAGCGTACCCACTTCATCCTGAGATTTGTCAATAACCTCTTTTGTTCCATTAGTATCTGTTGGGTTAAATATCACCGTGAAAGATGCCTCCCATCACTAATACTTGTCAACCCGCTTGAGTTTAGGTACACTTCAAAAAGAAAGTCGTGGAGCATTCCGGAGGACTCTGGAAGCAATACATTCCACGCACACATGAGGAATGGCCGTTGACAGAAGATTGGTCGTTTGCAGATCTGAAACGGGTGGAGACTTTGTGGGGACCACATGGCTATCACCGTTATCCTGCTAAATTTATCCCTCAACTTGTTCACCGTATAATAGAAAGCTATTCTGCTCCTGGAGACCTGGTTGGTGACCCTTTTCTCGGTTCGGCTACCACTGGCATTGAAGCACTACGCCTGGGAAGACGTTTTTGGGGTTCGGATATCAGCCAGGTTGCACTGATGATTAGTCGCGCTAAGTGTATTCCGATTTGTCCTCGTGAACTGTGTGAGATATGGAGGCACCTGGATCAGCAGCTTGATGGTGTCCAGCGAGTTGGGAGGCGGTATCTGACCGTAGAAGAACAAGAGGCTATTGCCGCTGTTGATATCGCTCGCGCCACACCAGAGGAACGCTTTAGTTACTGGTTTCCGGCTGCATATCGCGGCAGTTTAGAAGATATTTTACAACTGATACTCGCACACTCTGAGGAGATTACCCGGACTTTCTTTTTGTGTGGGTTTTCTAATATCCTGAAACGCTGCTCTATCTGGCTGAGTGGCAGTACCAAGGCGCAGAAAGATGTAGGCAAGGTGCTGGGTGATCCTGTGGAGGAGTTTCGCAGGCAGATACGCGATATAATCAAGCGAAACAGCTTGTACTGGGATGATGTGGCACAACGTGGTCTCCATCCAGCGGAACTGATTGATCGATGTCATATTTCTTTAGAAGACGCTCGCCAGTTGACGCTACCGAATGCTACTTTTGACCTACTAGTTACCAGCCCCCCATATGCTACCTGTTACGAGTACAAAGAAATACACCAACTTACCCAATTGTGGTTTGAGCGCTATGGTATTCTTTTGTCGAACAATGCACAGCAATGCTGGATTGGATCTAAGGGCATCTCTCACCGGACAATGTCCGAAGCTCCTTCCTCACCGCATACAGGCTCTCGTATTGCGGATACAGCTTTAGCTAAGCTAGCATCATTAGCAGAAGGTGCCATTGCTCAACGTGTAAAGCGCGAGGTTCAGGCATTATGCTATTACTTTCAGGATATGGAAAGTGCTATCAGTGAGTTAGCGAGAGTAACGGCACCTGATAAACGCTTCGTCTTGATTATTGGCGATTCGTACAGGCGTGGTGTGACTATTCCAACCTCGGAAGCGCTCTATGAAATGGCTCTTGGAAACGGTTTTGAGTTAGAACGCAGAATCGTGCGTAGGATTCCGGCGCGTGTACTGGTGAGTACCCGAAATAGAAAGACAGGACGCTTTTCGTCGACTGCACAGAGTGATATGCAGGTATATCCTGAAGAGTATGTGCTTGTGTTCAGGCGTCTTGACTGAGACATTAAAATATTATGTCAAATTTTGGCTCTTTGCTGGGAACATAGTATAGGAAAAGTATGTTAGCGTCCGAGGAGTCAGAGTATATATGAAAGCTACAGTACAGGAATATGACTTGCACCAACGCATCCTTGCACGAGATGATCCGATTGCCTTTGCAGCACTTGCTGACTGGCTCTACAATCCCCTGGTGCAGGATGTCCGTAAACGGGCTGGGATCAGTGCTGATCCTATGCTTGTTGAGGAGGCAGTAGGAGAGGTTCTGCTGATTTACCATGATGCACCTGAGAAGTACGATCCGAGCCGGGCAAGCCTGAGAAGCTATCTCGCTATGGCAGCCTATCGTGATTTCCAAAATGCACAAGCCAAAGAAGAAAGGCTGATGGAGCACCAGGTATCAATCTTTGATCCCGTTTTTCACGAACGTGATAGAGCAAGGAGTCAGGAGACAGTTGAGGCAATAGAACACAAATTGCAGGTAGAAGAACTGTGGAAGCTCATAGACGAGATTTTCCCTGATTCAACAGAGCGGCGCATTGTCACCCTGATCCTCAACAAAGTCCGCTCGCCAGATCCGTATGCCCAGGTGTTAGGATTGGGTGACTTGCCATATGACGAACGACTCAGGCAGATCAGGCTCGTAAAGTACCGCATTACCCGGCGATTACGTCGCAGGATGGCACAGCAGTTAGACCACACAGGAGGATACGTTCAATGAACGACTATACACCATCACTTGATCGCCTTGCATTGCTCGCACGAGAACACTCAAATTTACTTGCCGGGCCTATTGCTCTCTATCAAGAACAAGAAAGGCTGGATGACCAGCAGTTAACGGCACTCTTGGGATGTGAAGTTGAGGCACTCTCCCGGCTTGCGCTGTGTGAACGCCCGCGTGAGGCACCCCATTTCCGTGAAGATGTTGAGCGTATTGCTCGCTACATTCATGCCGATGTAATGCAACTGGCACTGTTGATTCGCGCTGCCGAATCGCGGTATGCTTTACGTCAGCAGCCAGATGCAACATCGCCTGCCCTATTGGTAGCCCGTGATTTCGAAGAAGCTGAAGAGGTCAAAACAGAAGACAAGAGCAAGCCATCCGATGGATAGCACAGTTCTCATAGAGAATACGGCATTGGAGTTCTGGGCGCTCACCGGAGGGGCGCCCGGCTACCCATGTGATATAAAGACGGCAATTACCTGGACGTTGCCGCTGGAGGTTTATGCTATTCCGCAGTTGTGCGTCAACGACGTGTTTGCCTGGACACGGCGGGTGAATCTTACACTTCGCATACCGGGACGCAATCGCAGACTACATGGCTGCCTGATTGCGTATAGAGGGAAAGGAACCATTTTCTGTGATGCTGATGACGCTGGAGATGATCAGCGTTTCACCATGGCACACGAACTGGCCCACTTCCTTCTCGATTACCAGGCTCCGCGCCAGCGTGCTGTGAATATACTCGGCCCATCCATTCTTCCCGTACTGGATGGTGATCGTTCGCCCACACGTACGGAACGATTGCATGCAGTGCTAAGCACTGTTCATCTCGGTGTCATGAGTCATGTAATGGAACGTCCTGACGAGGGCTTACCTACTAACGCCGTGATTGACATAGAAGACCGGGCAAATCGACTGGCCCTGGAACTGCTCGCTCCTGCTCTTCCTCTCTGTGAACTGATGAGTCAAGCAGTTGTACCGCAAGGGTTCAAAGCTCGACTAACCTATTTGACACAGCATCTTATTTCTGAATTTGGTTTGCCTGAAGCGGTTGCGTCCTTGTATGCGCGTTATGTCCTTCATCAGCTTGGTGAACCGACTTTTCGTGATTGGTTATTTGATGATTTGTAGGAGATATTGTCAGTGTAGCGCAGAAAGAGTTCAGCCAGAAGTAGAGTACGATGGAAAGCGACCAACCTTCTGAACAAAGTCCAGGGGATTTTTCCAACGTGGATGACATTGTGGCGATGGAAGGGAACGAGTTTCAGGCGGCATTTGGGGAGCCAGTGGATAATGCGCTTAATCTCGACACGTGGCATGCAGGCGAAGATCTGGCAGCTATGTACCAGGCTCTTGAACAAGAGATTGCAGACGCGGTTGAACAAGGGGGACGCATTCGTGAGCGCACACGTTCGGAACTGTTCCCTCTTGTCTTCAAGCATCCCCAAGCACCGGTGAATGCTGGATGTTACCAGGTTGACGTTCCGACTCTTGAGCGGATACACAGAGGATTACTCTTCAATGGGGGTGTGGAGGCATGTGATGGCACAAGTTTGACGCATGATACACTGCCAATTACCATTGCGCAGATTGGTGTCTCACTTGTTTCGTATCAAGGCGATCAGGGAACCTGGGTACACCGGTTGTTTCGCCGCGACCTGCGTGTTGGTGGGCTTGACCCAATCGACGAAGCCATTGCATTACTTGAACGCCGCCGTAAGCGCGATAGTACTGATGTGCGAAGCACGCGTGATAAGCTCAGCGAATTCACACAGCGCGGCATCATGGCCTATGCAGAGCGTGCTATTCTGCTGCATAAATCGCAAGCGCTCTGGCGTATGGGCCACGGGCACCCAGTACCATATGAATTACTTACCGGCGGAGGATTGGTGATCGACAAGGATATGCCCCTGCTGCGACAAAGTATGAATATGTGGCGCGAGTTGCTTATCAACAATAAGCGCTGGGTGTTTGTGACGAGCGCTCCTGCTGATCGTGTGCTGCTGACACTCGGCGATGCGCTCTACCCACTTGAATATGCGCTGGTCGGGACGCCATTACAAATGATGCGTGATGTCGCCAATGGCCATCTTCCAGAGGGAAAGGGATTGAAAGCTGAGACACGGGCATTTGTAGAAGAACTAGGACCACAGATTGTAATTGGGCTCTATCGTGCATCAGCTCAAGCGCCCGTTCGCCTGTTCTACGCGCATCGCGATTGCGCTCACCTGGCGGCACTCATTGTTATTGCGGACAGTGTGCTCCAGGAACATCGCGGCTTTCCCATGCTGATAGACCTGGCGGATATGGTCTGCCACTCAACCTTTGGATCGGCTACTTTCAACACGATGATACAGCAGGCGTATACCGAAGCGGGTACTCCGTTCCGCTACCTTGGTGAACGTGAGACAAGACGATGAAGGAGGTTAATAATACATGACTGAGCAAATTAACAGGGATGAGAGGACTACTAAAGTGTCTATAGAAGAACACCAATTGAGCCTGCCTCTTCCACAAGAGGTGTTCGAGCAGATCGAGCAAGAGAGCATCGAGGCAGGAGGTGAGTGGAGTGAGCCTCCTGAGTACAAGGACGCCGTGGGTCGTTCCATGTTTGACGTACCAACTAGTGAGGATAACACGATAACAGTACTCCTTGCTAAGGACGATATTCATAAAGCTCCCTCTCAAGCGTTAGTGCGTATCCGTAGTGTACACGACAACCGCAAGTATCTCGGCATCGTCGTGAAAGGTCCCTTTGCTGAGCCGGATGGTTTGCGAGGCGATGCACCGATAATGATTACGACGGCGGTACGCGGAGGAATTTTTATGCCGCGCTATCATGGCCGCGTGCAGGTAGAGTTGCTTGGTGAAGAGTTGGATGGAGTACTTATACCGCCCAGGCTGCGACCATTACCAAATAGTCCTGTTTTTGTCCTGGATACGGATGAGACATCACGTACGCTACGCTTAGAAGGGGATATTGCCCTGGGTGTGCCTGTTGGTTATGAGGAGATCACCGCTGCTATTCCTTCGGATAAGAAATCGGTCTTACCGAGACACCTTGGCATCCTGGGAACGACCGGGGGAGGGAAATCAACAACGGTTTCGTCGCTCATCAGCAGTTTTCAACAATCGGGCCTGGCTACAGTTGTGATAGATACGGAAGGCGAATACACTGAAATTTATCAACCGACACAAGACCGTATTATGCGCACTGCCCTTGAGAAGCGCCATAGAGAAGCTCGTGGAGTTGAACAGGTAGCCGTTTACCACCTTGTCGGGCGCGAAACGACATGCCCGGAGAAGAGACGCACGAAAGCATTTTCGCTCCAATTCTCCCAATTGCCTCCTTACCTGGTGATGGGTATGCTGGACTTAAATGATCCTCAACAGCAACGCTATCAGAAGGCCTATGACATCGCAAAGCGCATACTCTGGGATCTGAGGATCTTTCCTTCAAACGATGCGGAAAAGCAGCAGGTGTTTGAACTGGACGAGATGGAAACGGGCTACCCGAAAATGACGGTGAAACACATGTACGACGTGGTGAAAGCATGTGCTGAGCTTGCCGCCAGTGAGAAGAAAGCGGAAGATTTTGCAGATCCCGACTATCGTTTCTATAGTGGACATTTTATGCAACATAAAGAGCAGGTGAGTACTATCTTCAAAAGGGAAGCCTCGGAGCATATTACACACCCCACAAGCTGGCGTGTAGTGCAGGGAAAGCTGGGTCAACTGATCCGTTTGAAGATTTTTGACAACAGGGACGCGGGTGCCCTCAACTACAGGGACCTCACACGACCGGGAAGCGTGAGCATTATAGACCTGAGTGACACCGACTCGCCTCAAGTGAACAATTTGGTCATTGCCGAGTTTTTACGCGGACTACTGGAGGCGCAAAATGAAAACTATCGCCAGGCCGAACGAGATGCTGTCCCTCAGCGCCGTACTATGATCATTATTGAGGAGGCGCACGAGTTTTTATCGTCTGAGCGTATCAAGCAGATGCCGATTCTCTACCAGCAAGTTGCGCGTATCGCGCGTCGTGGTCGCAAACGGTGGCTGGGGTTGACATTTGTGACGCAACTTCCGCAGCATTTGCCAGATGAGGTTCTGGGACTGGTCAATAACTACATTCTGCACAAGATTGGTGATGCCAATGTGATTAGCCGGCTCAAGCGCTCGCTGGGCGTGGTTGATGATTCGCTCTGGCAAAGGCTGCCGAACCTGGCGCCTGGCCAGGCACTGGTCGCGATGAGTAGTTTTGCGCGTCCGTTGCTGATTAATATTGACCCAACGCCTTGTAAATTGCGCATGGTGGAGTAAGCAAGCACGATCCCCTCCCCAAGGGCGCGCCCCTACTATACACGAATGAGCCTGGAAAGCCATCCGATCGTGTATAGTAGAGGCGGGGCGTGCCCTCGTCCGGCCTCGCTATAGTTGACCAGCCTCCACGTTGGTGAGGGCGGGAGACGCGCACCGGGCGGGGGCACGCCTCGCCTCTACATTTAATAAACGAATGGAGACCCCTACATGATCAGTGATAGAGTACCGGAATCGCTTCCTATTTCCTCGTTGAATGCATTGGAGTATTGCCAACGTCGTTTCTACTACCAGTTCGTGCAGAGCGACATGCTAATAAATGAATTTGTGCTGGAAGGGACGCTTGTACACCAACGAGCACACCAACCTGGTAGACTGACGACTACTGAGAGAGAAAT